>PBTB01000134.1 GCA_002726945.1 Deltaproteobacteria bacterium
CAGTGAGGAAATGCTGGCACGCAATGGTGTCCGGTTCCAGGAATTGGTCAACTATGGCGATCCGATGGGGTGGCAGGATGCTCGGGGACCGGTCCCCTGGCACATGCGTGAGAAAATCTGGGATACCTTAGATGATAACGAAAAGAAGGCAGTGTTTGATGCGAACCGCAATCGGAAAAATAATTGTAAACCGGGGGAAACGTACTGGAAAACTCCGTCTCTCTGCAAAATCCCAACCCTTGAGAGGGTGAATCTTGCGGAGGACAGGCAGCAACACTCAAGAGGGGGACTATCAAAAATCTAATTTGGGCTTTAGTTCGTTACCACCTTGAAAGGGCTGGTCTTGGGAGTTAGTGTCACGGTCAACGTGTTTTCCATCGCCTTTCTCCAGATCGAGAGGATTCAAAGCAGCAACCGCCGCAAATCACCAACCACCATGCAGAGGTCCACCATGATGCGGGCGGCCTGCGCCCCGTCGATGACGCGGTGATCATAGGTGAGATCGAGCGGCAGCAGCAGGCGCGGCACGAACTCCGTGCCGTTCCAGACGGGAGACATGCGGGCTTTGGTGACCCCGAGAATCGCAACCTCCGGAGCGTTGACAAGCGGAGTGAAGGCGGTTCCGCCAATGCCCCCCAAGCTGGAGATGCTGAAGCAGCCGCCCTGCAAATCCTGCGGCTTGAGCTTGCCGTCGCGGGCACGGGCGCTGACCTCGCCAAGCTCGGCGGCGAGTTCGAGGATGCCCTTCTGGTCCACGTTCTGGATCACCGGAACCACCAGCCCGTTCGGTGTGTCCACGGCAACCCCGATGTGGCAATACTGCTTCAGCACCAGGCTCTCGCCATCCGGAGCGAGCGAGGCGTTGATGTGCGGGTGCATCCGCAGGATGGCAGCGGACGCCTTGAGCAGGAAGGCGAGTGGCGTGACACGCACCCCCTGCTTGGCGGCTTCGTCCTTGAGCGATTTCCGGAACGCCTCCAGCTCGGTGATGTCCGCCTCGTCGTGATGCGTGACCATCGGCACGTTGAGCCACACCCGGTGCAGGTGGGGGCCAGATTTCCGCTTGATGCGCGAAAGCGGCTGCACCTCGACGGGGCCGAACTTGCTGAAATCCACCTCTGGAATCGGCGGGATGCCTACACCTCCGGTCGGTGCGGTGGCGGTTCCTCTTGTGTGGAGCGCCTGCTTGACGAAGCCCTGCACGTCCTCCTTGGTGACACGGCCCTTGCGCCCGGACCCCTGCACCTTGCTGAGGTCAACGCCCAACTCGCGGGCAAAACGTCGCACTGCCGGACTCGCATGGGCACGGACAAAGGCTTTTTGATCCACCACGGTGGCGACGGGAGGGGGCCGCAGCGGGGACTGCATGACCGCGTCCTCTGGAAGATCCGCCGCAGGAACAGGAGGGGAGAGGCCGAGGTCGGCAGATTCAGCAGCAGCAGGTTCCGGCTCGCTCGCTCGCGGAGCGGATTCCGGGCTGGGTGGTGGACCCGGCTCGGCAGGCGGGGCTGTCTCTGGAGTGGGGGCAGCCGCTTCCGCAGTTTCCAGATCGTCTGAGGTCAGCAGCCGGAGAATGACGCTGCCTTCGGAAATCTTGTCTCCCACCTTGACGGTGATTTCCTGCACGATGCCCGCATCCGTGGCCGGAATGTCCATTGACGCCTTGTCGCTTTCCAGCGTCACCAGTGGGTCTTCCGGCTGAACCGTGTCTCCGGGTTTGACGAGGACGTCAATAACTTCCACCTCCTTGAAGTCCCCAATGTCAGGGACCAGCGCATCCTTCACAGTGGCCATGGCAGCGTCTCTCTACGCATACAGCGGGTTGGGTTTCTCCGGGTCAAGCCCGTATTTCTTGATGGCGTCCTTGACGGTTTTCGCCGGAATCGTTCCGTCCTCGGCAAGCGCCTTCAAAGCAACCACGGTCACATAGTGGCGGTCCACCTCGAAGTGCCACCGCAGGGCTTTGCGCGTGTCGCTGCGCCCAAAACCGTCGGTGCCTAAGACAACGTAGCGGCGTGGCACAAAGGCCCGGATTTGATCGGCGTAGAGCTTCACATAATCTGTTGCCGCAACCACCGGACCTTCGGTGCCGCCCAGGCACTGCTCAACGTGCGAGAGTCGCGGTTTCTTGTCCGGATGGAGCAAGTTCCAGCGGGCAACATCGTCGCCATCGCGCTTGAGTTCGTTGAAGCTCGGAGCGCTCCAAAGATCGGCCTGCACCCCAAAATCCTCGGCGAGCAGATCAGCAGCGGCAATCACTTCTCGGAAAATGGTTCCGGAACCGAGCAGTTGCACCCGCTGCTTGCCGCGCTTGCCTTTGCGGAACGAGTACAGCCCCTTGATGATGTTCGCCTCTTCCGCTTCCGGAAACGCAGGGTGGGGGTAGTTTTCGTTCATCGTGGTGAGGTAGTAGAACACGTTCTCCTGCGCCTCGAACATGCGCCGCAACCCCTCCCGGAAAATGACCATCACCTCATAGGAAAAAGTGGGATCGTAGGAGATGCAGTTGGGAACGGTGCCCGCGTTGATGTGGCTGTGGCCGTCCTCGTGCTGAAGCCCCTCGCCGTTGAGCGTGGTGCGCCCGGCGGTGCCGCCGATGAGGAAGCCGCGAGCCTGAATGTCTCCTGCCGCCCAGATGAGGTCGCCCACACGCTGGAACCCGAACATCGAGTAGAAGATGAAAATCGGAATCATCTGCAGGTTCGAGTGGCTGTAGGAGGTTGCCGCCGCAATCCACGAGGCCATCGAACCGGCTTCGTTGATGCCCTCCTCAAGGATCTGCCCCTGCTTGTCCTCACGGTAGTACATGAGTTGGTCGCGGTCCATCGGCTCGTACTTCTGACCCTCGTGGGCGTAGATGCCGATTTGCCGGAACATGCCCTCCATCCCGAAGGTGCGGGCCTCGTCCGGAACGATGGGCACCAGCCGTGGTCCAAGTACCTTGTCGCGAGTGATCACGATCATCGCCTGCACGAGCGCCTGAGTCGTGGACATCTCGCGGTCGCCTGTGTCCTTGAGCAGACGCTCAAAGGTCGCAAGCGTCGGGGCGGGAATCGGCTCGGCCTGCATGCGACGCTGCGGGAGTGGACCTCCCAAGGCTTCGCGGCGTGTCTTGAGGTATTGGATTTCCTCGGAATCCACTCCGGGGTGGTAGAACTCCATGCGCTCGACCTGCTCGTCGCTGAGCGGCACCTTGAAGCGGTTGCGGAAGGTTCTGAGATCCTCCGGGTTGATCTTCTTCTGCTGGTGCGTGATGTTCTGTCCCTCGCCGGCGTGGCCCATGCCGTAGCCCTTGACGGTCTTGGCGAGGATCACGGTTGGCTGTCCAGTGTGGTTGGCAGCAGCATGGTAGGCGGCATAAATCTTGTGCGGGTCGTGCCCGCCCCGGTTGAGCCGCCAGATGTCCTCGTCGGTCATGGTCGAGACCATCTCCAGCAGTTCCGGATACTTTCCGAAGAAGTGCGCCCGCACATACGCGCCATCCTTGGCCTTGAATGCCTGATATTCTCCATCCACGGCTTCTTCCATGCGTCGGCGCAGCAGCCCGTGCTCGTCCCTGGCCAGCAACGAATCCCAGTAGGAACCCCAGATGACCTTGATGACGTTCCAGCCTGCACCCCGGAACTCGCCCTCCAGTTCCTGAATGATCTTGCCGTTGCCACGCACCGGGCCGTCGAGCCGCTGGAGGTTGCAGTTGATGACGAAGACGAGATTGTCGAGCTTTTCACGAACGGCGAGTCCGATTGCTCCGAGCGATTCCGGTTCGTCCGTCTCACCATCGCCAAGGAAGGCCCAGACCTTGCGATTGGCGGTGTCGGTCAGTCCCCGATTGTGGAGGTACTTGAGGAAACGGGCCTGATAGATCGCCATGATCGGACCCAGCCCCATCGAGACGGTGGGAAACTGCCAGAAATTCGGCATCAACCACGGGTGGGGGTAGGACGGGAGTCCCTGTCCTCCGGATTCCTGCCGGAACTTCACCAGTTGCTCCTCCGTCACTCGCCCTTCCAAAAACGCACGGGCGTAAATCCCGGGGGCAGAATGCCCTTGGATGTACACGAGATCGCCGCCGTGCCCCTCGTGCGGGGCGTGCCAGAAGTGGTTGAATCCGACATCGTAGAGCGTCGCGGCGGAGGCGAAACTGGCAATGTGGCCGCCAAGCTCGGAGGAGGCCTTGTTGGCCTTGACCACCATGTTCGTGGCATTCCAGCGGATCAACGCCCGCAGCTTGGCCTCGATCTCGTGGTTGCCCGGAGAGCGCACCTGAAGCTCCGGGGGGATGGTGTTGATATACGGGGTGGTTGCAAGGTAGGGCGATTCGGCCCCGGAAGTGACTGCCCGTTCGGCAAGGTTCCTCAGCAGGTAGTGTGCCCGCTCCACACCGTCACGCTCAATCACCGCTTCAATGGCCTCGATCCACTCCTGAGTTTCTTGAGGATCGACGTCATGGGTCGGGAGGACGTTCATAACTGTCTCTGATTCGGTTCAAGTCGTTAAGAGCCTGCATTCTCTGCAAACCCGGAGGCGAAGTCAATGGCTAATCGTCAGGAATCGGCGCAAATCCGGAAACCAACGGAGTGCGACACCGAGGACGGAGTCTTGTACCAGCGCTTGGCGGAGCGCAAGCTTTTCTTCTCGCTGGAATTTCCACCACCTCGCAACACCCGCGAGCTTCCAGTGCTGGGACCCGTGGGATTCGTGGCTCCGGAAGAGACGGTGTTGTAGTAGCTGCCGCTGTAATAATCTGAGACACGCTCCCATGCATTACCATGCACATCGTAGAGCCCCCAAGCGTTTGCCGTCTTCTGCTTGACGGCGTTGGTTCCAGAGCGGCTGTTCGAGTCGTACCACGCAACATCGGTGAGGGTGCAATTGTCATCTCCGCACCACCACTTGGTCGTGGTTCCAGCGCGGGTGGCGAACTCCCATTCAGCCTCGGTACAGAGCCGGAAGCTCTTGGAGCCGGTCGAGGTTTTCCACGTCGTGTAATCCGTGGCCTGCGTGTACGTTGCACAGTTCATGGGGTAACTGCCTTTTCCGGAAACATCGTAGTTGCACTTCGAGTTGTAGGTCACGCCCGTGGTTGTGCAACTTCCAGCATTGACGCAGGCGGTGTAGTTGTCCACCGTCACCTCGTGTTCCTGAATGTAGAAGCGGTTGGAAAGCGTGACGGTGTGAACCGGAAACTCGTTGCTGCTCGTGTCTGCATCCGATTCGCTTTCGTTGACCGCCCCCATCTGGAACTCTCCCCCGCTCAGGAGGATCATGCCTTCCGAATCGGCGACTTGGATGACTCCGTTCTTGGTCGTGAAGGACCAGCTTGGCGGATTCTGAAGCGCATTCCCGGAGGTGTCTGTGATTCCGGAAGTCAGCGTGACCGTGTACTTGAGGTAAGGCGTCAACGCGGAAGCAGGCGTGAACGTGACGGTGGTGTTATCAACAGAGTAACTTCCGGAAACCGTAGTGGAGGCGTTGTCCTCCACTTGGAAGGTTGTGCTGGAAATCGAACTGCTGGAAATCGCCTCGCTGAAGGTGATGGAGATGTTGTCACTGGTGGAAATGTTCGTGGCGTTGTCCGACGGGGAATAACTCTGGGAGGTTGGGGCGGTGGTGTCCGGTTCGGCTCCCGTGGTGAAACTCCACGTCTGGTTGTCGCCGAGACTTGTCCCCGCAGAGTTTTGGATTTGTCCGGAAAGCTGGATGCTGTGCTGGGTGTTGTAGCTGAGGGATGAGGCGGGATTGAGGATCAGTTGCGTACTGCTGACCGTGAGGTTTCCGCTGAGAGCCGTACTGTTGTCGAGCAGTTGCAGGGTTTGGTTGTCAACTCCAGAAGAACTCAGGATGCCGCTGAACGTGACGGTTACGTTATCGGAAATGGAAACGCCGGTGGCGTTGTTGGCAGGAGAAACCGAACTCACCGTGAATGCGGAGGACATCGTGCTGGTTTTCTCGAATTCCTCCTTCTTGGAATCCGCACATCCCGCACTCATCACGATGAGCAGAGATATCTCCACAACCAGATACGGTTTGCACACACCTCCTCCAATTCAACAAAGGGGATCCCAGGATGGGTGTTCGTCCTCGGTGCTGGATGATGTGCGGGTTATCTCAGAGTTGCCAAGAAGGCGCAAGGGTTTTTTTCGTTTTCAACTCGTTTCGAGGCCCGCCTTGGAATGCAGACTCCAAGGCTCTGCCTTGCACACCTGAGGCGGAGCCTCGCAACGAGGAGTGGGGGACAGATGAGGTTTCCAGCAAAGCCGGGACGTTTCCGCTGGGGAGCGTTCCGGCTTTTTTGGTTTCGACTCTTTTTGCGGGAAGTGTGATATACTGTTCATCAGCTAAAATTCACAAACAAAAACTGGACAAAAGAAGAACTATGGGGAAAGTAATTGTCACAAATGTTGAGTTACAGAACAATGAGGATGTGGTTTATGCGAAACGCGGGTACTTGGAAACGGATAAAATCCGTTCAAAATCGCTGGATATGATTGCGGACACCGGAGCGCGGGCAGTGGGTTTGCCGATGTCGATTATTGAGAGTTTGGGATTGCCGCAAACCCGTGAAGTGACTGTCACCCTTTCCAGCGGAAAGCGGGAGAAACGACCGCTGTTCGGCGAGTTACGCCTGCGAATCGGAGATCGAGAGAGTGTCTTCGATTGTATCGGCAAGCCGGAAGGTGCGCCATATCTTTTGGGACAGTTGGTGTTTGAATCTTTGGACTTGGTGGTTGATTGCCCGAATCATCGAGTGACTCCAAATCCTGAAGCTCCGGACGGCCTGATGCTTTATGAAGATTTTTGATCGTTTTCAACTCGTTCCGAGGCCCACCTCGGAATGCAGACTCCACGACTCTGCCTTGCGCACCTGAGGCGGGGCCTCGCAACGAGAAACGTGGGGGGCAGGTGAGGTTTCCAGCAAAGCCGGGACGTTTCCGCTGGGGAGCGTTCCGGCGTAAAGCTGTTTTTTGTTTTTGTGCTTGGGAACGAGGCTCGTTTACAACGCCGGATTCCACTTCAAACCACACATGAGTTGAAAGCTTTCAATCTCAAATCTGGTGACTGCGTAAGTCTTGCTCATCATTCTGCTGCCGTTTTTTTCAATTGTCCGGCGGACTTGGGGTAGGTGTATTCCATCTTGTCAACCGGCAGCAGTTCCTCCAGTTCCTCGGCAAGGTCCGGGGTGAAGCTGAGCGTGGTCGGCAGGTGAATGCACACTTCGGCGCGGTGTTGGGGAACGCTTTGATTGCAACACGACGTGTTCCGGTGTACTTCTGCAAGGTGCCGTTCAGCCGCCGATACTGCTCGTCGTCCAGCATGTCCGGCGTGAGCTTCAGGATCAGCCGCTCGGCGTGTTGCTCCCGGACTTCGTGCAGTCGTTGAATCGTGTCCGGGATCAGCCTTGGTTCATCGTCCCGCAACGAAATCCGGCCTCGGATCAGCACGGGTTCGTTCTCTTCAAGTATGGTCCGCAGAGCTATAATCGAATCTGGTGTTTGAGGAGTTGAAAAAAGGCGGTATATCTGGTTGACTAGAATTTGAGAATCTCAATCAACCAAATAAAAAAAATCCCCGCTGCAAGCAGACGGGGTATTTTGGACGCTTTTGAGAAAAGCTTGGCAAAACCAAACTCAATTTTCGCCCCAAGG
>PBTB01000001.1 GCA_002726945.1 Deltaproteobacteria bacterium
CGTCTCGATTGGTGCTTCAAAAATCGGGGATTACTGGCCTGTCGAGGTGGACAGCAAAGCGACGTGGCACAGCAACGGTTATTTTCAGATATCTGCCTCCTATATGGTATGTGGCATGAATACAGGTTTTGGCTTGGTGAAATACACCCCAGCGGAAAGTAAGTTTTACGCCGAGGCGTGGATGGATATGTACGGTGGCGCGCTGAGAGGGACGGTGAAACTCAACGCCCGCCCCAATTACTTCAACGGGCACTTCGGCATGACGGTTCAAATCCCCCGTTCCATTCCGGTCATCGGTGGGATCAACTTTGGCGGTGCCAACATCGACATGACGATCACCGACACATACTGGGTAGTCGCTGCCGGGGTTTATTTTCAGGTCGTCCCCGATGTACCGCAGATTTGCATCCCCGAAGTGTGCACCACTTTGGGCTGGCCTGATGCCCACTGCGGTTGGAGAGGTTGCAGCTTTCACTGGCACACCAGGCGCGTTTGCACCCCGCGTGTCTGCACGCCGGCGATTAACAACTCGTGGTCCAGGGCCAAGTTCAACGTCCGGTACCATTCGAAGCACGGCTTCAGCGCAGCCCGCAGAGGCCAATTGACCAAGATGTACAGCGAGAACCTTGTGCGTGAGCCTTGGGAGAACCCGCTCGTGGCCATCGTCGAGGTGCCGGAGGAAAACGCATACGCCATCTTTAACGACAACTGGGACATCCACCACGAGAGCGTCACCAAGTCGGGTGTCCGTAGCATCCGCAAACAGGGACCGGTTGTAGAGACCATTGAGGTGGCCGAGGATCTGAAGACTGCAATCTTCCGCATCAGCTACGAGAAGGAGGCGGACGATATCGACCTGTTACTGATCACCCCGGACGGGGCTGAACTGGACATTCACGAGGGCCCCATGCCGTTTGGTTTCGAAGCAGGCGCCAAGGGCACAGGGACCGTCAATGCCGAGGCCAAAGAGGCCTTTTACCTCTTGCAGGATGTCAAAAAGGGCACCTACCAAATGGTCATCGGCAACCCGGACACGCTCGGCGGCATTCTGGTTGAGTTGGCATCCCCCAACGCAGTGCCGCAGATGATCGGTGCCATCGCCAGCGAGTCTAGTGCCCGCGACGGCTCGGTCATCCCGAACCAGTTCGACATCGGCTGGGCGTACTTTGACGAGGACGAGGGCAACGAGACAGTCGTGAGTTTCTTCGTGGACAAGGATCGACAGGGCTACGACGGATTCTACGTCGGTGGCGGCCTGGTTTCCGAGATGAACACAGATGAGCCGTTCACCTTTCTGACCGACTCGCTCGGTATTCGTCCCGGCTGGTACTACACCTACGTCGAGGTCAACGACGGGCGCAATCTCGCAGAGCGGATCTACTCGGACGAGCGGATATTCATCGACATGGACAACGCCCCGGACAGCGTCGAGCAAATGGCAACCTTGGCCGGCCCGAACAACTTCACCGTTGCCTGGGATGCCGTGGCCGACGAGCGTGTGGACTACTACAACGTCGTCTACTCCAAGAGCCCGACGTTCGACAAGATCGAGGCGAGCCAGATGATTTATCCGCTGACAGGTCAGACCCAGTTCAACGACGTGAAGATCGAGGGATTGGAGAATGGAGTTCCGTACTACGTGGCGGTGCTTTCCGTGGACGGGAACTACGTCGAGTCCAGCGCGAAGGTGATTCATCGGGTTGTCCCGACGAACTACCCCGGTGGAACGCCACCGTCGATCACGTCAACGGCGAGTGACAAAGCCACAGTGGGTTACGATTGGAATTACCGCCCGGTGTTCTTCGACGGCGACGAACACAACCCAGAACTCGTCGAGGATCTAACTCAGCAAGTTGGCATCGATATGGATTGGACGCTGGTGTCCGCGCCGAACGGGATGGAGATCGACGAAGAATCCGGCTTAATCAGCTGGAAACCGACAGCCGATCAGGAGGGCGTACACCGCGTGCTCATCTCCGCCAAGGAACACGAGGGGGAAGCAGATCCGTTGGATGACGGGGAGTTAGAGATCGACATCGCCCAAGAGGCGACGCAGGAAATTGAGATCAATGTCTTCCCGGCACACCTGCTAAACGGCGTGCCGTACCGCGAGGATGTGTTCACATTCGTCAGCGACCCACCGTTGACGGCGGTCAAGGGCACAACCTACTCCTACACGCCGAACGTCTTCACCGACGGGCAGGAATACGAAGTGATGTTGCTCAACGGACCGAAAGGGGTGACCGTGGAGAACAACATCGTCAAATGGGATGTCCCGGCTGACGCCGAGAGCGATTTCGTTGAATTGCGTGCTGAGACAGATAATGGCGATCTCATCGATCAGACCTACTTTGTCCACGTGCACGGCGATAACAGCTTGATCAAGCGCAGCACGAGCATTGTGAAATACGAAGCCATCAACGGTGGCATCCTCATCGGATGGACCGGAGGTGCTTCAAAATACCAGGTGCAACGCACCGCCTCTCTGACCCCGGACGCTTCGGGTGTTGTGAAGTGGGAGAACGTCGGCGAGCCGATCGAGAACGGCCCGGTAAACTTCCACGCTGAGAAAAGCACAAAGGGGAACACCGGCTACTACCGGATCAAGGATCTGGAGTAATCGAAACTCAGAAAGATTGCCAAAACGCAAAGCCCACCGAAAGGTGGGCTTTGCTGCTTAATGGGTCGCTCGAACAGTAGCCTTTAATAAAGCTATCCGAGGGTTTTCACCCTCATCCGGCCTGCGGCCGCCTTCTCCCTGAGGGAGAAGGAATCAAAGGGAACGCGCTTGGCCAAGCTCCCTCTCCCAGCGGGAGAGGGCCGGGGAGAGGAAGAGCACAGGGAATATGATATGCTGTATGCAGACAAATCGCTGAATTAGTAAATGACCGGATTGAAAAAATTTATCACAGAGTGCCTGGCCTTGGCTACGGCTGCCGCTGGATTCGCGGCGGAGCAACTGCCACTTAAGCTTGCCCAGAGCGTTGGCCAAGCGGGGTTCCGCTTGGTTGACGCCAAACAGTCCGGGGCGACGTTTCGTAATGAACTAAGCGTCGCCGCTGCTGCTGAAAACCAGGTGTTGCTCAACGGCTCCGGCGTGGCGGCGGGCGACTTCGACCGGGACGGCCTGCCCGACCTCTACTTTTGCGGACTGAAGAACGACAACGTCCTCTATCGCAATCTGGGTGATTTCCGTTTTGAACCCGCAGGGGGTGAGGCAGTGTCGTGCGCGGGTGTCCCATCCACGAGCAGCGCCTTTGCCGACCTGAACGGCGACGGGCATTTGGATCTGCTCGTGGGCACGCTTGGCCAAGGGGTGATCGTCCTGATGAACGACACGCGCGGCGGGTTTTCCAAATCCACCGTCGCGTTGCCGGAGGGCGACTCGCTCGCCATCTACAGCTCGCCGATGACGGACATCGATCGGGACGGAGATCTGGACGTATATTTGGCGACGTACCGCTCCACCTCAATCCGCAACAACCCGGGTCTCAAGTTCAAGCTGGGCTACGCCAACAACGTACAAACGTTGGAAAGCGTCACCGATTCCAAGACAGGAACGCAATACGACAACGGCAGATTCTACATTCGGGACGGCGAAGTTTTGGAGGCCGGCACGCCGGATTACCAACTGCTCAACGACGGCACGGGGAAATTTCGAGTTACAACATTGGCACAATTCCAAGCCAACTCTCGCGGCGACGAAGTAGTGACGGCGCGCAACTGGGGGCTGGGTTCAATCTTTGCGGACTTTGACAACGACCACCGGGATGACCTTTACGTTTGCAACGATTTGGATGGTGCTGACTATTTTTATCGTTCAACTGCCAACGGCTTTGACGATGTCATCTCCGGGTTGAACAACATGACCTCGGCGTTTTCGATGGGCGTCGATGTGGCGGATATCAACAATGACGGACTCTCGGATTTCATCGTGGTGGATATGATGAATTATTCCCTGCCTGAACGCAAAATGCAGATCCCCCATAGCACACCCGCGCCGGGACACCCATCCGCCATCAGCGAGTACAGGCGAAACACGCTGTTCGTCGGCGCGGGCGGCGCGGAATTCGACGAGATCGCCCACTACAGCGGACTCGACTCAAGTGACTGGTCGTGGTGCCCCATATTTATGGATGTCGATCTGGACGGTTACCAGGATTTGCTCGTCACGAACGGATTTAGCTACGATTTGGAAAATCCGGATGTTCAGAATGACCTGATGAAGCTAAGCATCCAAACGGGCGGCCGGGGAGATTTGGTCGAGAAGACATTCAAGATCGAACACTCCAAGCTGGATCAAAATTTGAGCTTTCGCAACCGAGGGGATCTCACCTTTCGAGACCGGTCCGCCGACTGGGGTTTTAATTTGGACGGCATCTCTCACGGTGCCTGTCTCGCCGACTTGGACAACGACGGCGATCAGGACGTTGTGCTGAATAATTTCTCGCTCTATCTGCAGGGCAGGCAACTCCTCGGCGAAAGCCTTCCGAGGCTCCAACAATCGAATCCTGTTTGCACGATTTACGAAAACCTTACGAGCTCCGACAGGATAAAAGTCCGGGTACGCTCCGAAGCCAAAAACACGCACGGCATCGGAGCCACACTCGTTTTCATTCAGGACTCCGTTCGGCAGACGAAACAAATCCGCGCCGGCTCGCGGTACTGTTCCTCGGACAGTCCCGAGGTCACATTCGCGTGGCTGGCGGACAAATCATCGCGCCGGCTCGAATACCGCTTGGGCAGCAAAGTTGCCTTCATCGAAGGCGTGAAACGGAACTCGCTCATCACGTTCAGCGAAGATGACTTGGCCGAAGAGACGCCCGTTTTAAAAACCTTTGACACTACCCTGTTCGAGGAGCAACCGGTTCGCTCATCGTTCCGGCACTCCCCGAATCAACTCAATGCCGAACATTTTCAGCCCGGCATTTCGCGAAACCATTTTTTGACCGAGCCGATCGTTTCGGCGGCCGGTAACGATCCTGCCGTCGTGAGGATCAGCACCGGCGGCAGCGTGCAGGGCGTCTCCCTCCAAGACAGCCCGGCGGCGACGAACCGCCCTGTCCGGCGTTCCCGTTGGGACTTGGCGGACTTCACCCACCTGACCGTCGGCCGGAAACTGATGCGCTTGGAGCTGCAACGGCAGCTTGGCAGAACTCAGCAGTTCGAGAGCCGGTTGTTTGTCACGGAGGATGTGCTCAGCCCCCGCGCCGCCACTTGGGCGCACACCCTGCCGGGTAATTTCACCTGCTTGTGTGTTACACAGCTTCCCGGCCAACCCGGGACGGCCGCCGTCGCACTGGGCGGAGGAACGCGGCTTGGCCATTACCCCTTGGCTGCCAACACGCTGGTCCTTGGACTGCGCTTGGCCAAGCCGGGCGAACGGCCACGGATCCTCCACAAGCTGCCGTTCAAACTCCCCGTAAATGACATGCAGTTCGCCGACATGGACGGCCGCCTTGGCCAGGAACTGGTCATCGCCCCGGAGGGCGGCGAGATCGCGGTTTATCAGCTCACCGGGCAAAAAGCCGGGGACATCACCCGCGCCCTGGGCATACAATCCGGCACCGGGAACTGGAACAGCGTGGCTTGTTTCGATTTCAGTGGCAACGGACGCAATGACCTGCTCGCTGGCAATTGGGGAGACAACAGTTCCCTGAACCGTTACGTCCGCAACCACTACCGACTCTACTTCCAGAAGAATGACGAGAGCACGCGGCTTTATGAGACGTTTCGGCACAACGGAAAAAACGTCCTCATGCCCGGCTTGGCCAAGTTTAAGAAACACAATCCCATCCGCGGCTTGATGTACCGCACGCACAACGCGTTCAAGCTGGTGGGCGCGGAGGATATTTTCGAAACGCCCCCGGAACACCGTACCGTTGACACCCTCCGCACGCGGTTGTTCCTGAACGACAACGGCGCCTTCAAGCCGTTGCGCCTGCCGGAAGCCGTGCAGTTCGCGCCCACCTTCGGCATCGCCGTGGAGGACTTCGACCTGGACGGCTCGCTCGATATTGCACTGTGCCAAGGATTCACCGAGTTTTACGGCGACACAGAGCCGCAGGCCAACAACAGCCATCTGCTCCTCATCAACCGACTGGCCACCGGTGGCTCATTTGAGGTTCGCCGCAACAGTGGCATCGAGAGGAACAACACCCATCCAAGAGTCATCAGCTCCGGGGACTTCGACGGCGACAACCGGCCCGATCTCATCATCCCCAGCTACGGGGCCGGCGTCCGCCACTACAAAAACATCACTCCGGGTGAAGGGATCAAACTGCAATTAACCGGAGACAGCCTGAAATTGATTGGTCTCAAGGCAAGGCTGCGATACCGGGACGGCAGTCAGGGGCCGTTATATGAATACACGCCAAAATATGGTTACCGAAAGGAAGCAGCCAATCACTTCATTTTCGGAATCCGGGCTCCGGTCGAGGCGATCGAGATCATCGGCCTGGGAGAACTCCCTGTCGTGCCCGGCCAAGTCGCCTACACCCTGCCGCAACTCGACAAAAAAACGGGGCAACCATAAAGTTCCATCTGTGCTCCGATTGGCCAAGCTGTTATTGTCTCCGCCGCAAGGCCCGATATTGCACATTTAATCAACGACCATTCATCATGAAAATCAAACCGGCCCGTTTCGTCGCACGCATCCTGCCCGCCCTCGCCCTGATCCCCGCCGTGGTTTTTGCCGGGCCCGCCAAGTGGACGGTTCTCATTTACGGCCATGCAGACCACAGCTTAACAACCGCCATGCGAAGCGACCTGCTGGAGATGGAGCGGGCCGGCAGTTCTGACGACTTTAAAATTGTGGTTCAAGTGGACATCAACACCAAGATCGCCGCAAAGTGGTTCTGGGATTTCAAATACAAAATTGATCCCAAGAAATTCAAGGGGGTGAAGCGGTTGTTGATCGAAAAAGACACGGGCAACCTCTCCTACTTCAACTCAACGATTCTCGAGTCCGAGTCGCTCTCAGAAGACCACAACATGGACGATCCGGCGGTGCTCCAGGCATTCATCGAGTGGGGCATGGCCAGGTATCCCGCCGAGCGGTACGGCCTAGTGCTGTGGAATCATGGCAACCAGTTTGTCGGCTACGGCGGAGACACCCAGGAAGGTACGCTCGATCATCCGATGGGCATGACCACGGGCCAGGTGAACACGGCGATCAGTCAGGCCTTGGCCAAGGCCGGCCGGGACAAGATGGACTTCATCGGGTTCGACACCTGCCTGATGGGGGGGGCGGAGATTCTCGGGGATTTCAACACGCTTTGTGACGTGTTTTTTGCCTGCCCGGAGTTGGACTACGGGGACGGCTGGGACTACGGTGCCACGCTTGGTTTTCTCAAGGCCAATCCCGACGTGGAGATCAAGGAGTTTGCCAAGGAGGAAGTCGGTTTTTGGAACGCCCACCATGGGGAGCCAATGGACCAAACACACAAGGTTCACGCCGCCTATGACATGGCCAAGTATGATGCGTTCGCCCAAAGCTTCAAATCCTTCTCCGAACAACTCAAGCTGTATGGCCACGCCGATGGACAGGAGGTACCCAAGCTCCGGGCCGAAGCCACCCACTATTCCCTGTCCGACCGCTCCCAAATCAAATCCCCAACGCACTTCATCGATCTGGGTGATTTCGCCAAAAAAATCGCCAACGCTTCTGTCAATGCCGACCTGAAACAGGCGTCATTGAACCTGGTGCAGGCCATCGACGGCATGATCCTTGCCAAGGCCACCGGCAGCCTGCGCACCCATGTCTCCGCCCTGTCCATTGCCTACCCGCACAATACGGACGATTGGGTGGAGCACTATGAAAAAAAGTACGATTCGATTTCGTTCACCCAGGGCATCGGGACGGATTGGCGACAGTTCCTCGCCCTCTACGGCGCGATGAGCGCGGCGGACCAGACGGCCCCGGTTCTCTCGGCCGGCAACAACTCCCGGAGCTTTTCCACCGCCGGACGAACCCCGGATGAGCCCGATGCCGCCTTCATGAATGCCTCGCTGGATGAGCCGGCTGTCCTGGATTTTTCCGTGTCCGGGGAGGATGTGTTTGAATTGAGCGCCACCCTGGTGGTGCCGGACAACCCCGATGATCCCAACGAGTATTTCTACATCGGCGAGGTGGGCCGGTTCAAAATCGAACAGGAGGGAAGTTACGAGCTGCAATGACCCGGAACCAACCCAATGATCACCAGCCCGGACATGGACTACATGTTAGAGCTTGGCGGATGGTTCATGGACCGTGAGGGAAAGCAGATGATCAGCTTCGCCGATTATCAGCCGCCGGAATCCGAAGAGGTCATCCAGTTGTTTTTGTTCACCACCATCGACGAGGAAGGCTTTGGGAAGGTGCACACCATTCTGGAAGACTCCGGCCAGGAACTGCCGGACGGTGCAGCAGTGGCCGCCACTCCGGCCTCCTCATCGCTCGAGTTCGAAAAAGGCGGTAAACTTTATCCGGTATATTTTTCGGAAATCTGGGACGCTGTGAATGAAGAGTGGCAACCCCAGTCTTTCCATTACGAGGACGGCTTCATTCTCACCCCGGAAAACGGAATGGAAGGCATCGAAGTCGAGTTCGCCCAGGCAACCGAGGGCCAATACTCACTGGAACTCCAGGCATCCGATTTCATGGGCAATTTGAGTGAGGTTCTGGAGTACAATATGGATGTCCCGATCGACAAGCCGGATGCCCCGGTGGCCAACCAGTACGTGTCCACGCTGGAATTCACCGACTTGCCACCCTTGTACACCGTTAGGAGCAAGGATTCACCGAATTGGTTTTACCTTGATTGGGATGATGATGGAACCTTGGGTGCCACGCTGCAACAGACCGGCAACCTGCTGAGCGGCGAATGGATGGACGTGCCGGTTGACCTGATAGACATTGAGAATAATATCGCGTCTACATGGGTCGAGATGACTGCGGACGCACAGTTTTTTCGGTTAATAAAGAAGTAACCTGATAATGCCGCTTGGCGAAGCAATCGCCCACGACAAAAAAATGGACGGCATTAAGCCGTCCATTTATCTTGAGATGCTCCGTCAGTCCGCTGAGCGAATCACTCCAACAGTTTCTTCACATCTGCCAGTTTTTTTTCAGCATTTGAGAAGATGTTCGAATTAACATCAATGCCCGCGCCCTTTTTGAGTTCCTCTTTCAGTGAACTGAGCAACTCCTCCGAGTCCTTGCTAACCCAAATCGCCGCCGCACGACTTTTTCGCGGATCCTTGATGCCACCCATCGCCTGCTTGACTTTTTGCGTGAGTGATTTCGCCTCCTCCACCAGCGCCTTGAGTTTGACAACTTGCTGAGAATCTGCCGGCTTGACGGTCGGACGCCTTCTTGAGGCGGACTTGCTCTTCTTCCGGGCCGGAGTCGTGCGAACAGTGCGCTTGGGCTTGTCGGTGGCCGCGCCCGCATCACCGGTAGCCCCCCGGGCACCAGTCTGTGCGGGATCGCCCGGTTTCTTTTTTGTAACCAACCGGCTTGGCCTGCCACTGGGACGTGTCGCCTTC
>PBTB01000135.1 GCA_002726945.1 Deltaproteobacteria bacterium
GGAAAGTTGACTTTCAGATCTTGTTCAAAATAATCCCTGTCAAAAAACAGGGGAAATACAATCTAAATGTGCAATTGCAGGATTTAGGTAAAAAACAACCTGCTCAATGTGGGATATGAATCTTGAAGACATTAAAAAAGTCAGTGTGATTGGCGGAGGGATCATGGGCTTTGGGATCGCCATCAACTTTGCTCGTAACGGATACCCCACCCTAATCCATGACCTCAATGACGAAACAGTCGCACGCTCCAAGCATTGGGTTCAGTCGGCCATGGCTCTCTTTGTCGAAGAGGGCTTGCTCAATCAAGCAGAGGCCGATGACACGATGAGTCGGATCAGTTGGACCACCGATTTGTCTGAAGCGGCTCAGAGTGATTTCATCACCGAGGCGATTGTTGAACGGTTGCAAGACAAGCAAGCACTCTTCAAGACCCTGGACAAACTGTGCCCCCCGCAGACCATCATCGTCAGCAACACCTCCGGTTTGGTGATGAGCAAGATTGGCGCGGGTGTCCAGCGTCAGGACAAAGTTGGAGTGACGCACTATTTTGCCCCACCCCACATTGTGCCTGGGGTAGAGGTGGCCAAAGGTCCTGGCACCAGTGATCAAACCTATCAAATCATCTATGATTTGATGAAAAAAGCCAAGAAAGTGCCGATCAAGGTGCTCAAGGAGAAGCCAGGTTATCTCATCAACCGGATACAAAACGCCATGGGTGCAGAGGTCAATAGATTGTGGATTGAGGGGGTTGCGACTGCAGAAGAGATCGAACTTGGGATGAAAACGACCTTTGGCTTCCGGATGCCCCATGAAGGGACATTCGGACACTATGACCTGGCTGGGGTTTGGCGATGGCCCGATGATGTGATGACCCCCTGGCGGTTCAGGCCTGATGCCGAACCCGTTGATGAGGGCACCAAAAAATACAGAGCACGAATGGAGGAAAAAAAGCCGTGGTTCTTTAAACCAGAGCAGTTTGATGAAGCCATGGAGAAACGGGATCGCGAATATGTCCGTCGCCTGAAAGTGTTATACCCGGATCTCTAACGTCCCAGCATTTTTAGACCTGCAGCTTGCCTCTCATCCAGAATCTCTGTTTCAGAAAGGAGTGCAGTTTTTATGAAATGATGACTTTCCGTTCTGATCCAACGCTTTTAAGCAGGAGTGTGATATCCTTGATTAAAACATATAAAAAAAGGAGAAGACTATGAGATTTGGTTCACAACTACACAACCAAGCGACAAGCTGGGAAGACATCAAAGCTGTCCTTGAGACCATGGAGGCGGGCCGCTGGCACAGCGTTTGGTTTTACGATCACTTCATACCTCCCAGGAGCCCTACTGACGAGGTTATGGAGACGGACAGAATCCCAACATTCGAGGGTTGGTCACTACTCTGCGCTACTGCGGCAGTGACTCAGCGTTTGCGTCTTGGCCTGCTCGTAGCCGGCAACACCTACCGCAACCCTGCACTCATGGCCAAAATGGCTGTGACTGTCGACCACATCTCAAATGGGAGATTAGTGATTGGCATTGGTGCCGCCTGGAACGTACGTGAGCATCAGGCGTACGGTTGGGAGTTTCCATCGATGAAGGAGCGCAGTGATCGGCTTGAAGAAGCGTGCAAGCTGCTGAAAACACTGTTCATGGCAGAGGACCTCGTTGATTTTGACGGCAAGTACTACCAACTGCATCAGGCACCCTTTGCGCCCAAGAGTGTGCAACAGCCACACCCCCCTATTATGGTGGGCGGCTGGGGTGAGAAACGTACCCTCCGTACCCTTGCCATGTATGGCGATATCATGAACATAATGGATGGGCCCGAGGAGATGACGCGGTTGAGCGGCGTGCTGGAACGTCACTGTGAAACCGTCGGCCGTGACCCTGCCGAGATTCGTAAGACCGTGCATGTCCCCATGCGCATCGAGCGCAACGAGAAGAAGGCGGCAGAGCTTCGGGGAGGCAAGGACTGGAATATGATTGGTCCTCCACAGTACATAATTGATCGGGCACAAGACTTTATCAATGTTGGTGTCGACGAGTTCAAGTTGCACTCGATTCCGAACAATCCGGAAGTGTATACGGAACTGGACGAGGAAGTGCTCAGTGCGTTTGACTGATCCACTTTCAGGATACCAGATTTGCCAGACTTAGCCTGGCGCAGCAGGGATCACAGAGAATCTGCTCATGCCGAAGGGCCGTTATCTGCCAAGCCGAATTCCTGAGTGAAAGTAACCAAGGTGCTTGTAAGCATTTCCATCAGTTCGTTGAGTTGGGGTGAGGTGATGATCAGAGGAGGGCAGACGAGCAGGTGGTCTCCGGAGTAGCCCCCACGAGTACGGCGTGAGTAGAGGATCAGTCCGCGCTCGTAGGCGAGGTCCACCACGCGCTGATGGGCGTTCCATTCCGGAGGAAGCACCTCCCAAGTTTCCGCATCGGCGACCAACTCAAAGGCGAGCAGCAAGCCCCGGCCCCGCACGTCACCAATCACCGGAAAGCGCCGTTGCAGATCGTGCAACCGTTGCCGCAGTGCATCGCCTTGGCGGGCAGCGTTTTCCAGCAGGCGTTGCTTGAGGGTGATCCGGAGGACGGCCCACCCTGCGGTGCAGGCCAAGGGGTTCCCGGCGTAGCTGTAGCCGTGCTGAAACTCTCCAGAATCCATCACGGAGTCCACCAGATCCGTCCGCGCCACCATCGCACCCAGCGGGCAGTACCCCGCCGAAATCCCCTTGGAGAGCGCCACGAGGTCCGGAGTGATCCCCCACTGCTCGGCGGCAAGGTAGGTTCCGGTGCGCCCCACGCCGCTCATCACCTCATCGTAAATCAGCAACACGCCGTACTCATCGCAGATTTCCCGGATGCGGCAATGGAACGGGTCTGGCCCCACGAGCGCCCCGGTCGAGGCCCCACCCACGGGTTCCATGATGAAGGCCAGCACGGTTTCCGGATCTTGCTTGACGATTTCCGATTCCAAATTGTTGGCGTAGCGCAAGCCGCGCTCCCCCATGGAAAGCCCGTCACGGTCGCGGTAGGCGGTGGGGGCGGGAATCCGGGGCATGGACCGCACCATCGGCTTGAAGGGGTCGTTGAGTGGCGCGTAGCTTGAAACCCCCAGCAAGCCCAAGGTGCAGCCATGGTAGCACGGACTCAGCGAGATCACCTTCCAGCGCGACTCCTCCCCGCGAGCCAGCGCGTACTGCCGGGCGAGCTTGAGGCATGTCTCCACGGTCTCCGACCCTCCGGACGCAAAGAAGACGCGGCCCAGATCCTTGGGCATCTGCTGCACCAGTTCGGCGGCAAATCGCTCGGCGGGTTCGTTCTCAAAGTGCAGCCGATACGCAAAGGTTGCCCGCGACATCTGCTCGCGCATCGCCTCCAGCACCTCCGGGTGGCCGTGCCCAAGATTAGAGAGCATTGGACCAGACGAGCCATCAAGGTAGCGCCTGCCCTGCTCGTCCCAAAAGTACACACCCTCGGCACGGGCGACCCGCGCCCGGGGGCTTCCGTTTATATAAAAGAGGTGCGATTTGGTCATCGTTCTGAATGTCGCCCTTCCGGTTCCCAGCCCGCCTTGATCAGTCCCTTGATGATGGAATCCGGAAGCTCGCCTTCAAGAAATTCCTCGAATTCCTGCTCGGTTGCCATCACCAGAGTTGCCCTTTCTCCAAGCAACGCCCGTAGCGGTGGTGCATCGACGGGCATCTGCTTGGCGTAGCCCTTGCCTTCGGAAATGGCAGCTTTGCAGATGGCACGGTCCAGAATCTGTTCGGCAGCTTCCCGTCCCAGGGTCTCGGCCCTCGCCTTGAGGATCGGGCCAATCACCTCGGCCTGAAACCGTCTTTTCTCAAGCACTGGAATTTCTGACATACTGTTTCAGGTGGGTGTGGGGTGAACTCACCGGAACTTCCGGAAGGCATCCCAAGCATACCTGACAAGGGTTTTGAATCCAACAAAGATCAACAAAATAGGAGTCCAGCCGTTCGTGAAACACACCAGCGCAGCCCTCCGGAATCTTCCCTACAGGTGGCAGGCGTTCTTTGCCGTCGCCTTTCCGCTGGTGACGATGGTGATGAGCATCAACATCACCGTGTTGGTGCTACCCGTGATTGCACGGGATTTTGGGGTAACACTCAAGGAGGTCTCATGGGTGGTGATTGGGTTTTCGTTGACCACCACGGCGCTGCTCCTGCCGATGGGGCGTTTATCGGACCTCATCGGTCGTCGTCGAGTCATGCTGCTCGGAATGGCGTTGTTTTCCGGAGGCACACTGCTCTGCGCGTTTGCAGAAACGCTTGCAGTGCTGAACTTCGGTCGGGTGCTCACTGGAGTTGGGGCGGCAATGGCGCAGGGGGTGGGCACCGCGATTGTGGTTTCGGTGTTTCCACCAGAGCAACGTGGCAAGGGCATTGGTTACTACACGACTGCCGTTGCTGTGGGACAGGCAGCAGGTCCGGCACTTGCGGGGTTCCTGCTGGAGCAGTACCGCTGGCCATCGTTGTTTGTTGCCCTCACGATTCCGGCACTGTTGGGTTTGGTGTGGGGATTTCTGATTCTGGATGATGAACGGATCGGCTCCTTTCAGTCGGATGCCAACGGCTTCGATTGGGTGGGCGCGGGATTGTCATCGCTAGCCATCGTGGTGTTCATTCTTGCGATTAACAATCCATTTCCGTTCGCACAAGCGTGGATGCTCAGTGCAGGCATTCCGGCTGGCTTGCTGCTGCTGCTGGGTTTTATTTGCTGGGAACGTCAAACCTCTTCCCCGTTACTTAACCTGCAATTGTTTCTAGTTCGGGAATTTCGCTATGCCGTTGCCATCCGAGTTTTCGGATTCATGAGCCGTTCGGGTTCAGTGTTGTTGCTTCCGGTGTTCCTGCTCAGCATCCGAGGCTTGCGGGAAGGGGTGATCGGATTGTTGATGTTGGCAGCAGCGATCGGGAGTGCGGTTGGGGCGCAAAGCAGCGGGCGTCTTTCGGACCGCTACGGTCCCAGACGCTTTATGATCCTTGGTTTGGGATTGGCAATTTTCAGTGCCCTGCTGATCTCACGGTTTGAGGTGGACACCCCCCTGCCCGTGTTAGCATTCGTGCTGTTTTTCAACGGCGCGGCAATGGCAACTTGGTCAACTCCCAATCAAGTGATGATCATGAACGCCACTCCAAAAACCCATTTCGGCACGGTGGGAGCGCTTGTCAACCTCACGCGCAACACCGGAAACGTGATCGGACAGGCCACAGTGTCTGCCGGGATCACGGCGATGATGGTGTGGCAGGGCTTCGACTTGCCGCTTTCGCAAGTTGGAAAATCTTCGGACTCTTTAGCCGCGTTTCTCAACGGATGGCAAGTGTCCTACCTCGTCATCATTGTGTTTGTGTTGCTCGCACTGCTTGGAACAATCATTTGCCGAATGCCCTCCCCTCATCCGACTCGGAGGTGATCGCTTTGGGAGTGCAACTGCCCGAGTTGGAGAAGCTAGAGCGGCACTCTGTCCAGACTCCAAGAGTTCAGGCAACGGTGCCACAGCGCTTTGTTCTCACAGTTCACATGACAGCTTTGCTTTTGAGCTGGCATCGTGTGTCTTGATCACAAACACACTGCTGCCTGCCTCCTGCACTGCTGACAGCCCCTGCCCCTGCCCGCGATACGATGCTGACAGCGCCGCCGCTGCTGAGGGGTTGCCATCAGCCGAGCAGGTTTTCCCCACCGTCGCAGAAGATGATCTGCCCGGTGAGGTGTTCGTTGCCCAACAGAAAACGCAGGGTGTCGATCACAGGTTCCGGACGGCCTGGGCGCAGGAGCGGGGTGCGCTGGGCGGTGTGTTCAAGGTAACCCCCCGCCTCATCCGGCGGCGCAATGACAGGTCCGGGTGCGATGCCATTGACGCGAATTTCCGGGGCAAACTCCACAGCGGCCATCGTGGTCAGCGCGGCGAGTGCTTTTTTGGCGAGGGTGTAGACCGCGTACTGGTGCTTGCGGTGGCTGGTGATGCGGGTATCAAGCAGGTTGATGATGTGCCCCTGCTGAACATGATTCCGGAAATCCCGACTCAGGAGGAAGGGGGCCTTGAAATTGACATCGAACTGGCTGTGGAACAATTCGAGGTCGGTTCCCGCAGTGGTGCCGGGAGCGTAGGTCGAGGCGTTGTTGACGAGCAACGCGAGGTTGGGATGAGCCTCGGCAACCTCCGGAACGAGGCGTGCAAGCTCATCATCTGTCCGCAGGTTCGCAGTGTGGAGCGTCCCACGTCGTCCCAGGTTGCGGATTTTCTCACAGACGGTTTCGGCTTCGGCACGGGAGCGGTTGCAGTGCAGGGCGATGTCCCAGCCGTCCTCGGCGAGGGCGAGGCTCATCAGCCGCCCCAGTCGTTTTGCCCCGCCGGTGACGAGTGCCGTCCGGGAAGAGGGAGCGTTCATGCAGATTGGGTTTCCTCAAAAAGTTCGCGGCCAATCCGTATCCGCCGGATTTCGTTGGTGTCCGCGCCGATGTCGAAGAGCTTTGCGTCCTGGAGCTGCCGCCCGGTGGGGTAGTCGTTGATGTCGCCGTTGCCGCCAAGTGCCTGAATCGCCTCCAGCGTGCCCCTGAGCATGTGCTCGGACACATGGAGCAGCCAGGCGGCCGGTGTCCCGACGATGGGAGCGATTTCCTTTGCGGCGAACTCCCGCACCGTTTCACGCAGCAAATTCACCTCTTCACTGAGTTGGATGTCGAAAATCATGCTTCATTGTGGAGCATTGGCATTTCAAAACGGTTATTCTAGCAGATCCGCAGGTTCCCAGAAACCTTCAGAAGTGCGGGTGACAAGATTGGGTCATGCCTGAATCGGACAAGTGCACTAAACTGAAGAAAGCCGTACATCATTTTCGAGGGAGAGCAACCATGCAGAATTCCATGATTCAAACCGCCGAGCAGGTGCGAGGAACCCATGCGTTGTCCGCGCTGCGAGCCGGACGGCAGGCATTGTCCGAGATCACAGGGTTGCGCAGTCAGATGATCCGGGGACTCCTGATCAACTATGCGGTCTTTGTCCTCGCAGTGCTCGTGTTGAACGGACTTTTCTATTTCTATGCTCTTGCACCGTTCATCGGCTGGGTGTTCGGTGGCGGTGAGGGCTTTCTTGCCGCAACCGCAACCGTGGTCTTGTGGTTGGTTCAACTCACAGCAGCAGCGGTGTTTGCCATGGTCGCCCTGCGTTTTTCAATCGAACTCTCCTCGCTCTGGCATCAGAGTCTGGTGATCCGGGTGGTCCGGTATTTCCGGAAAATCGAGGAACCCCCCTTTTCCCTCGAAGCATGGTGGAACGACATCAAGACTGCTCTGCGGGAAGCCTTCAAGGCCTGCGTGTTTCCCCTGCTCCTGCTCCTGCTCGGACTGATTCCCCTGATCGGCGTGGTGCTGGTCATGGTGCTGCAAGCTCATTTGATGGGGCGGGAGGTTGTCAACGTGTACCTTGACGAACTGAACGATCCGGATGACGCTGTGGCGCTCCGGCAAACGTGGCGCTGGGTGCCGATGCGCTTGGGCTGGTTGCCGATGGGGCTCGCCTTTGTGCCGCTGCTCGGCTGGCTGCTCCTGCCCTTTGTCCTCACCTGCGAGGTGGTGGGTTTCACTTACCAAGTCGAGTCATTCCGTGCCTCCAAGTGAGAGCCGCAGCGAGATCACAGACAAGTTTCCAGATACAGCAAAGATGTGAGCAACAAGGAGAACACTCGGCCAGTGCATGAGCTTCGTCAGGCGCATTTTCTCTTGCCGACGATTTCCTTGTGGAAATTTGCTGAAAAATGACGGACTGACAACGCACTAAGCGGGTGAGCGCAACTCCCGGAAGAAGCAGGTCGGCTGTCCGGTGTGGCAGGCGGGCCCAGTTTGGTGGACTCGATAGATGAGGGTATCGGCATCACAATCCACCCAGATGACCTCGAGCGCTTGGACGTGTCCGGAGGATTCGCCTTTCTTCCAGAGGGCTTGGCGAGAGCGCGACCAGTAATGTGCAAATCCGCTCTCCTGCGTTTTCCGGAGGGCGGCTTCATTGGCGTAGGCGAGCATGAGGACGGCATTCGTGTTCACCTCCTGCGCGATCACCGGCACCAAGCCTCCCTGCTTGGCGAAATCGAGATCGCTGATGTCGATAGGCGCCTGCCTCCAAGAGTCCTGACGATCGGGTTCCTCGTTGTCTTTTTTCATCAATATCAATGGGGTATCACGGTTGAACTGAGAGGCGGCAGTGCGCGGTCACTCTCAAATGATTGGTTAGATGCTCTTAGCTCGGATATTTCATAAATTCATGTGATGATCATATCATGATCCCCGATAGCCAGTCGCTCTTGCAACACCTGCCGCCAGCAGGTGCGGACCTTGCCTTCATGTTGATGCCAAGTGGGAGAATGGCGTGCTGATGGTGAACAGGCAAGCGAAACCGCTGTGGCGAGGCGCAACTCCGCTCATCACGGGGCATAGCCAGGGAAGGCGGCCAGCTGCTCCCTCGGCGTCATCCACCCCAGACCCGCTTGGTGTCGTGCTGAAAGCTCAACATCAAGTTCGTCACAAAATCGCAGGGGCTGATCTTCTTGCGCACGTCCTGCCTGCAAAGGAGGCTCTGGAGCGCTTGTTTCATCTGCTTGAGGATGCTAAGCTCTTTCATGGCGGTCTCGCTGGTTGGAAACTGCGGCCCCTGAGCTTGCTTGCTTGCAGCAGGTGTTGCAATAGCTACTGGCTATCGGGGTTGTATTAAAATCCGGAAAACCTATGTTAAAGCCCATGTTGAGCAGGTTGTTTTTTAAAAATTATTGTTTAATTCATAATAAAATCAGTAGCTTGGGATTTATTTGAAAAAAACATCATATTATCAATATTTTATAGAAATACAATACACTCGAGTTAAACGTCATTAACTGACTGTTAAAAAAAAATCATCTTAAATTTCAGTTATTTAGTTCCTGATCAATATGGGTTAAAGTATTTAAGCATTATGCGGACCGAACTTACGATCGTAGTGAAAAAGGAATACACAGACGGACTTGGTCATCTCAATCATGTGGCAGCTGTACGCTTACTTGAGCAAGCACGGGGTGAGTGGTATCGCCAATGTGGACTCCATGATGATGGCTCGATCCGTTACGGTACCGTAGTGGTAAATATTAACTTCAACTACAGACGGGAATGTTTCATGGATGAGACCCTGCGTATCGTGACTCGAGAGGAACGTTTGGGCACCAAGAGCATTGTGCTCTGGCATGAAATCATCAAGGAAGACAACACCGTAGCTGTGAGTGGTAGGGCTACCAGCGTGGTCATGGATATGAATCAGCGAATCACTGTGCCGGTACCAGCGTGTATAGTGGCGGCAACCTCCAGCAACTGTGCCGTGGATGTGGAGTCTGCCGGGTTTTCAATTGAGGAAGGCATGTTGCATGAGTAATTTGCTGCCGAAATCCGTCAACATTTTCGATGACACAATGCGTGAAGGTCTGCAGATTGAGAACCCGGACATTCCGGTCTCCGAGAAACTGCGTTTGCTTGACGCCATCGGGGAGATGGGAGCCAAAACCATCTCCATCGGATCGTTTGCCCATCCCAAGTGGACGCCGTCGATGGCCTGCATTGACGAGATCGCCGAAGCCTTCATGCCGAAACCCGGGGTCATGTACACGGCTGCCGTGTTCAACAAGCGTGGATTCGAACGTGCTGATGCGTACTATCCGAAGATCAACGTACGCAGGCGCAAGTTCGGCAGTCACATCGAACTCTCCGATACCTTTGCCCGGCGCAATTACAACCGCACCCAAGCCGAACAGATTGCTGCAGTCGACACCTCGGTGGCAGACGCCAAGCGGGCCGGCTCCAAAACGGGTTCCATCGCACTAGGCAACCCTTTCGGCTGCAACTTCGAGGGGTCCTATTCCCTCCCACAGCGCATGGAACTGCTCGACCTGATGATGAGCAAGTGGCAGGCCGCCGGGATCCCCGTCACCAAGGTCTCGTTTCTTGACGCGATGGGTTGGAACATGCCGCATACGGTCAGCGAAACCATCCAGGCAATCCGTGACAAGTATCCGGAAGTCAAGATCTTTCACATGCACCTGCACAACACACGCGGGACGGCGATTGCAAGCTGTTACGAGGCGTTGCTGCTCGGTGCGACTGAATTCGACACCTCGCTCGGAGGCATGGGCGGATGCCCGTACTGCGGTAACGGCCGAGCTGCCGGGCATGTGCCAACGGAAGACCTCGTCCATCTGTGCCACGAGATGGGTATCGAGACCGGTTACAACCTCGACAAGGTCATTGCGGCGGCAGTGGTTGCGGAAGAAGTCGTTGGACATCCACTCTGGGGGCACGTCTCCAAAGCCGGACCCAATCCACACGGCAAGGCGTGCTACCCGATCGACATGCCGTTCGTCGAGACGCTGCACGAGGCCAGCCACTTCCGTAACGGCCCGGAGGTGTACGAAGGGCAGATCTCACCCTGGCGCAAAGGCGATGCACTGACACGCGAAAGCTCCGCATAGGTGGTTTACGGGCACGGTGAACCGCCCCCCACACGATCCTGGTGCAAGCGAAAATCTTCACGGTAACGATCCAGGCACTGGCCGGTACACATTACGGACCTACCCAGAGTTCGGACGCCACAGGGGCCAACGGGGGAGCATGACACTCAAGCTATATCATTGCAAACGTGCGCGTTCGGTGCGTCCACTGTGGACGCTTGAGGAAATGGGTCTTGACTACGAACTCATTACCATGCCCTTTCCCCCGCGTTATCTCGCCAAGGAGTTCAAACAGATCAATCCACTCGGTACGGTGCCGGCACTGGTGAATGGCAATCTTGTGATGACCGAGTCGGCGGGCATCTGCCAATATCTGGTCGACAAGTACGGCCCTACCAATCTCGCCGTCGGGAAGGACGAAGCCGATTACGGCAATTACCTCAACTGGCTGCACCGCAGCGACGCCACTCTCACCTTCCCACAAACCCTGGTGTTGCGTTACACGCGTCTGGAACCGGAGGCGCAGCGCAACCCGCAGGTCGCGAACGACTACCGCAAGTGGTTCCTGCAGCGGGTGAAGAGCGTGGAACGCGCCATGGCGGATCGGGAATATCTGTGCTCGGGCCGGTTCACAATTGCCGACATCTGCATCGTCTACTGCCTCTTTCTCGCAAAGAACCTGGATATCGACGAAGCCTTCACGCCAAACATTCAGGCCTACTGGGACCACGTCACTCAACGTGAAGCGTTCCAGCGTGCCTCCACGATGTAATTTGCCTGCAGGCGTACCCCACAAGCAGGAGAGCCAATATGGCAATACTCGAATCGCAGCTCGACACCCGCTCAGGGCAGTACCAGACGAATCGTTCCGAGATGATGGTGAAACTCGTG
Source organism: Deltaproteobacteria bacterium (assembly GCA_002726945.1). Lineage (GTDB taxonomy): Bacteria > SAR324 > SAR324 > SAR324 > NAC60-12 > UBA8110. Next base: position 11,376 of record PBTB01000135.1, read on the forward strand.
CAACTCGAGAATCTCCATGAAGAAGCAGCCCGCGGGGGTGGAGAGCAAGCCATGGCCCGATTGGCATCGCGCAACAAGATGCCTATTCGTGAACGGATTGCCTGGGCACTCGACCGTGACTCGCCTTTCCTCGAAATCAGCCCCCTGGCCGGCTGGCGCTCCCACGTTGCCGTCGGATCCGGTTTTGTCGTTGGTATCGGCGTCATCGAAGATGTCGAGGTGGTGATCCTCGGCCATGACCCGTCGGTCCGGGCTGGTGCCTTCAACCAGTTCAACTCGAAAAAGCTGATGCGGGGACTTGAGATCTCCCGTGAAAACAGCATGCCGTACGTGCAGTTCGTTGAATCTGCCGGCGCAGACCTGCGTGGTCAAGGTGGCGGTGGCGATCCGGAAGAGTTGCTCAGGCGTGATGGCGGCCATTTTGCAGAATCGGGACGCCTTTTCTACGAGATTACGGAGCTGTCGAAGTTGCGCATCCCGACCATCTCGCTGGTGTTCGGCGCCTCAACGGCGGGCGGCGCCTACCAACCCGGGATGAGCGACTACAACATCTTCGTCAAGAACCAGGCGATGGTCTCTCTGGGCGGCCCTCCCCTTGTTAAGATGGCAACCGGCGAAGACGCGGACCCCGAACCCCTGGGCGGCGCCGACATGCACACCAGCATTTCCGGGCTTGGTGATTACCTCGCTGAGAATGAGATGGACGGTATCCGCATCCTGCGCGAGGTGGTGCGACACCTGAACTGGCGCAAGGAGGGGCCCGAGCCTTCGATGCCTGCTGATGATCCGCTTTACGACAAGGAAGAACTCCTCGGCCTCGTTGGTGAAGACCTCACCAAACCCTTCGATATCCGTGAGGTGATTGCCCGCATTGCCGACGGTTCCCGGTTCGAGGAATTCAAGACCCGCTATGGACCGACACTCGTCACCGGGTGGGCCTCGATCCACGGCTATCCAATCGGCATTCTCGGCAACAACGGCGCCTTGTTATCCGAGTCTTCAGAAAAAGCATCGCAGTTCATCCAGTTGTGCAACCAGGTTGACGTGCCGATGCTATTCCTGCACAACATCACAGGCTACGTGGTCGGCACGGATTTCGAGCAGAACGGCATCACCAAGAACGGTTCGAAGATGATCAATGCCGTGGCCAACTCGACCGTCCCGCATATCACTGTCATTGTCGGCGCTTCCTACGGCGCCGGCAACTACGGCATGAGCGGACGCGCCTACGGCACCAAGTTCACCTACATCTGGCCAACAGCGAAAATCGCCGTTATGGGACCGGCGCAGATGGCGGGGGTCATGAGCATCGTCCAGCGAGCGGCGGCCGAGCGGCGGGGCCAGGAGTTTGACGAGGAGGCGAACAACACGCGTGTCGAAACCGTCAAGTACTGGGCAGAGGAGCGCTCGAAAGGCCTGTTCGCCACCTCGCGTGTGTCCGACGACGGTATGATCGATCCGCGCGATACGCGCGATATCATCGGATTCTCGCTTTCAGCGTGTGCCAGCAAAGCATTCAAGGGGACCAAGGAGTTCGGCACATGGCGGATGTAACCATCAAACCCATCACCCGGATCCTGGTTGCAAATCGTGGCGAGATCGCACGGCGTGTTTTCCGTACCGCCCACGAGATGGGAATTGCGACCGTTGCGGTTTACGCCGACGGCGATGCCGGTGCCCCGTTTGTGCGCGAAGCCGACATGGCCGTTGCGCTCGAAGGCTCAACGTCGGCTGAGACCTACCTTGATGCTGATAAAGTGCTGGCGGCTTGCAAGACCTCCGGAGCCGACGCCCTTCACCCCGGCTACGGTTTCCTGTCGGAAAACTCCGGTTTCGCCAAAGCCGTGGTGAACCAGGGCATCACCTGGATCGGACCGTCGGCGGACGTAATTGCACAGATGGGAGACAAGCTCTCGGCCAAAAACGTCATGCTCGCAGCCAAGGTGCCAACGCTTCCCGCAAAGGAACTGAACGCCGGAGATGACGTGGCCACGGCCGCACAGGAAATTGGCTACCCGGTGCTCATCAAAGCCTCTGCCGGAGGAGGAGGCCGCGGTATGCGCGTCGTGGAATTTGCAGATGGACTTGAAGCCGCCGTCGAGGGGGCCCGCCGTGAGGCGGGTTCCTCCTTCGGCGACGATACCGTGTTCCTTGAGCGTTGGTTGACCTCGTCGCGCCACGTCGAAATCCAGATTCTTGGCGACAACCATGGAAAACTCGTGCATCTTTTTGAACGGGAGTGCTCCATTCAACGTCGACACCAAAAAGTGATTGAGGAAGCACCCTCACCAGCAGTCACGGACGATCTCCGTAAACGCATGGGCGCAGCAGCAGTCAAAGCCGCACAAAAAATTGGCTATACTTCGGCGGGTACAGTCGAGTTCCTTCTCAAGGGTGAGGATTTTTGGTTTCTCGAAGTCAACACCCGACTACAGGTTGAGCATCCCGTGACCGAGGAAGTGACAGGGCTCGACCTTGTCCGGGAGCAGATTCGCATTGCAGAAGGTGAGACCCTGGGATACGATCAAAACGACCTCCGGATCAACGGCCACGCGATCGAAGCACGCTTGTACGCGGAGGACCCCACAAAAAATTTCCTGCCTTCACCAGGACTCATCAAGATTTGGGAACCTGCAACAATCGGACGATTCGACTCCGGAGTTGAATCTGGCAGTGAGGTTAGTGTCAACTTCGATCCATTGATCGCAAAGGTCATCACCCATGCTCCAACGCGTCGGGAGGCGGCCGCCAAGCTCGCACGTGCATTGGAAAACACACAACTACAAGGCATGCTCAACAACCGGGATTTCCTGATCGCAACCTTACGGCATCCCGCGTTCCTTGCTGGCGATACAACCACTGATTTCATCGAACGTGTCGACCCACCTCGTGTCCGTGTGCTAAGCGCAGAGGAAGTTGTCGATATGTCGATTGCGGCGGCGCTCTTTTCCCAACACAAAAACCGCACTGAAGCAAAACGGCTCACCCGTTTACAAAGTGGCTGGCGTAATTCGATCATGCCTCCGGAGCGAGTGAGTTACACAATCGCCGGAAATGACGTGCATGTCGAATATCAAGCGCGGCGCGACGGTACCTTCCTGACAAACATCGCTGAAAATAAATATGTCGTTGTCATCCATGAGGTGATGGAAAACACAATCGACCTCGCAATCAATCAACGCCGTATTAGATTGACCGTAACCGTGGATGCTGATCAAGTCCTCATTCACGGCCCCACTGGAGACTGCGAAATCACGGAACTGCCGAGGTTCCCTCCACTGGAACTCACTGAGTTTAAAGGCGGTTTATTTGCACCCATGCCAGGCAAGGTGATGGCCACGGAGGTGTCTGCTGGCGAAACTGTGACCAAAGGGCAACTGCTGGTGGTCCTTGAGGCCATGAAGATGGAACATCGCATCACCGCACCCATTGATGGTGTTATCAAAGAAATCAACGTAGAGGAGGGCGAGCAGGTCGATAACGGACAGATTCTGGTCGTACTCGAAGAAGAGGGGGAATAACCATGCCTACTACTGAAGCAACACTTTACGAAGTTCGAAAAGGAGCGGCGTGGATCACACTAAACCGACCTGAAAACCGTAACGCATTATCATCAATCCTGGTGCTTGAACTGTTTGAACATCTGCTTGCGGCAAATGAGGACCCGAATGTTCGCTGCATTGTCATTACGGGCACTGATCCCGCTTTTTGTGCCGGAGCCGATCTTAAAAGTCCGCCAGGGCAAATGATCGAAGGGCGCAAATCGGTGCCGTATCCTGAAGTCCTGATGCAAATCATGAACAGCGACAAGCCTGTGATTGCAGCGGTCAACGGCTTTGCGTTTGCAGGCGGGCTTGGCTTGGTGGGCGCCGCAGACATCGTGGTGACCGTCGACAAAGCCGAATTTTGTTTTCGGGAAGTACGCATTGGTGTCATTCCTGCGGTCATCTCAGTCGTATGTATTCCAAAACTCGGTACGCACCATGCGATGAAGCTCTTTATAACAGGAGAACAATTCAGTGGTTCTCAAGCTGTCGGTATGGGATTTGCCCATCGTGCCGTACCAAAAGATCAGCTCAAAACCGCGGTACAAGAAGAAATCGATATGATCAACGAAGGAGGTCCCATTGCCGTGGTTGAATGCAAGAAACTTGTACGTCGAGTGCCGCAGTTGTCAATCGAAGACGCCTTCAGGGAAACTGCAGCATGGAGCGTTCGCATGTTTCGTTCCGAGGAGGGGGCAGAGGGTATGGCTGCGTTTCGAGAGAAGCGGAAACCTTCATGGGGCGTTGATGAGTGTGGTTTTAATTCTCAAAAAATAACATAAATTAAACTGGAATTTAGGAGTATTTTTGTTGTTTGCCTCCTGTCTTTTTCTTTTCTATTATTCACCAAGAACTTCATCGTTCAGTACCAGTTTTCGATTTACAGCACAGAACCCCTTTTGAAACCCCAAGACCCCTTAAATACAGAGCAGGAGACAACGGAGTCATCCCAGCCCATTAGACGTGGGCTCGCCGATGCTTGAAAAACTGGCCGCACATACGTTTGAGTCGCTCGAGAACCGTAATTTCAGGCTGCTTTGGCTTGGCATGGTTGTGTCCATGGCCGGACTCCAAATGCAGATGATGGCCCGCGGAATCCTTGTCTATGATCTGACGAACGACTACAGGATCGCAGGTATTGTCGGGATGGGCTATGCCCCAAGTCTTCTTCTTGTGTCCCTGTTCGGTGGAGTGCTGGGGGATCGTATGGAACGTCGACTGATTATTCAGTTGGCCCAGTTGGTCAACGGACTTCTGGCCGGAGTGGTGGGGATTCTGATTTTGACCGATATGGTGGTATGGGAACACTTGTTCGTGGTCTCAGTGGTGCAGGGAGCAATGTTTGCTTTCATGATGCCAGCTCGTCAGGCTGCAATACCGTCGCTGGTCAAGAAACATCAACTGTCAAATGCTTTTGCACTCAACGCCATGGCGATGAGCATCATGTCTCTCATCTCTCCGGTTCTCGCCGGAGTCTTGTACGAATTCAGCGGCCCAGCAGTTGTCTATATGTTTGTTTGTGTGGTAATGCTCAGTTCGGTTTTTGTTACGAGTCTAGTGCCCAAGATGTATCCACCCAAACCATCCTCCCAAGAAACGGTGTTTCACAACATCATTGGCGGGTTCAAGTACATCGGCAGTAACAAGTTGTTACTGCAACTGATGATCTATAGTCTGGCTGTGGCCCTGCTCGCAATGCCGTTCAGAAACTTTATCCCTGCATACGCAAAAGATATTTATGGTTCCACAGGCTCTGGAGTCGGCATCCTGGGAACTGCACTTGGCTTAGGTGCTTTGATGGGTTCGGTTCTGATTGCCAACCTGCGGGCAGGACATCCCCGTGGTTGGTTTCTGATAGGCGGGGCCTTGATTGCCGGATTATCTCTGGCCGTGATTTCGGGGTTTGCAGTATTTGTGGTTGGGGTAGTTGCCATGATCGGCATAGGAATCGGTGAGCAAGCCCGTGGGGCTCTTGGCCAGAGCTTGATTATGGAAAATACTATGGATGAATACAGATCCCGGGTCATGAGCGTTTTAATGATGCACTACGGTCTGCTGCCTTTGGGAATGTTGCCGCTTGGGTGGGCAATGGAAGCGGTGGGTGGGAGGTTAGTTGTCAGTTTTAACGCAGCTATAGTTATCGTATTTGTGGTTCTAAGCGTTTTCTTCCTGCCTCGCCTGAGAGCGATCAGATAAAACAACAGGTGCCGAGATTTTTTCAGAGTCCCTGCCCGTTGCGACCCCACGGCCGTGCAGGGGGACACCATCCCTTCAGTGACTTTTAGTCACGGACTTCCACCTGTTGATAGCCCCCCCCATCTTGAGTGTTGGTGCTTATCCTCAGCAAGATTCGCCCTCTAAAGTGTTTGTATTTCGTGAATAAACGGCGTTTTCCGGTGAGTTCCCCC
>PBTB01000136.1 GCA_002726945.1 Deltaproteobacteria bacterium
CTTTGACTACCTTCAGTGGGGGTACTCCACGAACTATCATAAATTATATCAGTTACTTGTATCAGTGCAAAGTGTTTTTCAGCAGACCCTAGTTATTTTAAAACCAGCCCTGGTTTTTTGCGTAAGTCCTGTTCATGATTCATGACCCAATTCTGGAGCTAATGAGTCGGTTTTTTTGATCACTCCAAATTCAAGGGATCTTAGTTTGCTCAAAGGGTTGTTTTGTTGTGCCGTATTTCGTAATCTGGTCGCATGAACCGTGTGACCGCGTAGCCAGCATGACCATCCGTTTGAGCGTGAAGGCGCTGTCCCTGCTCCTGCCTTGTTTAGCGGCCTGTGAGGCCACCGCTCCCCGAAGTCACCTTTACGAAGCACCAAATGCAGCCCAATTGCCGCTCGTCCAACAGGTGTGCGGCAATGTCGGGGTCAGTCATTTTCTGGTGAAGGATCGAGTGGTCTGGGTACGAGAGCGAAAAAGCCCGGAACTGCTCAAGCTGGAACACTACGTCTCGCTCCTCCCGGAAGGTCACTACAACTGCACGGTTCTCCCCACCCAAGCCTCCCGACTGGAATAGAAGCCTTGCGCATCGTCATTCGGACCCCCAATTGGCTGGGAGACCTCGTGATGGCCACACCCTTTATCCGGGTGGTGCTGGAGCAGTTTCCCGAGGCACAGGTGGACTTGATCGTGCGCAAAGGACTGGAAACCCTGCCGCTCCCGTTGCGGGGAGAAATCAAGGTGTTTGACCGCAAAACCGACTCCCCGCATCAGTTTGGGCGTCGACTCCGATCAGCAGCGTATGACCGTTTTTATGTGCTGCCCCCCAGTTTCTCCTCGGCGTGGATGGCGTGGAACAGTGGAGTCCGAGAACGCATCGGTTATCCAGGGGAGGGGCGGCGCTTGCTGCTCACGCATCCGATCCGTCGGCGGCATCCGCTTCGCACTCAGCACTTGGTGAGCGAATACCTCGACCTGCTTGAGCAGGATCTGGCTTTGGAGCATCATCCCCCCCGGATCACCCCGGAAACAGCTTGGGTGGATCAACAGCTGAGCCGCATCTCGCCTCAACTCCCGGAGCGTTATACGGTGCTTGCTCCGGCAGCCGAATACGGCCCGGCCAAGCAATGGCCGATGGAGCATTACCGCAACTTGGCCCAGGAACTCGATCTGCCTGTGATCGTGACCGGACTCGCACAAGATCGGGCACTCGGCGAGCAAATCGGTGCCAACCTCCCTCACGTCCGAAATCTATGTGGCCAGAGCAACCTTGCCGAATTGACCGCGATGCTGCACCGAGCGGATTTGCTCGTGTGCAATGATTCCGGTGCCATGCATCTTGGAGCCGCACTTGGGACTCCCACTCTGGGCCTGTTTGGCTCGTCGTCTCCAGCATGGACCCGCCCCATCGGACCACAGGCTCTGCACCTTTCCCTTGAAGTGGAGTGCTCCCCTTGCTTCGAGCGGACGTGCCGATTCGGGCACTACAACTGCCTGCAAAACCTCACTCCGGAAGAGGTCCACGCGACAACGTGTGAAGTACGCTCCTTCCACGAAAAATGAGTTGCAGCCAATGGGTGGTCTCGCTATGCTGCCCCATTAAGCCGTTGTGGCGGAATTGGTAGACGCGCTAGGTTCAGGTCCTAGTGTCCGCAAGGACGTGGGTGTTCGAGTCACCCCAACGGCACCACTTGATTTAAGCTCATCAAATAAATCAGATGCTTAGGCCCCAGTTGCCTGCGCTTCCTCTGCGGTTAAACGAGTAAACGCCACTTCGTTCAGAAAGCTCGAGTCTTGTTGGGCATGGGATTCCGCCAGTTGGCATAACGCCTCTGCCGCATCCGGATAGCGCTCTTGCCAACGCTGGTTCCCGCAAAAACCCGATTGTGCTCCCAGACACGAAACCCCCGTGCGTTTTTCTCCAAGCCCTGTTTTCACCAGCTCTCGTCCCCAGTTGCAGAGAGATTCTGTTTTTCGTGTGCTTCCATCACCATACTTCAACGCCATCTCAGCCGCAAAGCTGCGGCGCTGCTCTGCGCTCATTTTTGATGCGGCCAAGCGCAAATCCGAGATATAATACAACACTTGCGGCAGGTGTTGCAATAGCTACTGGCTATCGGGGAGGAATTGTTCCCGTTTGGCGGTCAATTGGAAGAAGACAACCGCTGGTTGAAGATCGCGGACCTGATTCCCTGACGGGAGTTGGAGCGGGAGTGCAACGCGCATTTTTCCCGTTTGGATCGGCCGGAGACGGACTCCCAGCTGTTCCTTGGTTTGATCCTGCTGAAGTACCTGACGGGTCTGAGTGACCGGGAGTTGGTGCAGTTGGTTCGGGAGAACGTGTATCAACAAACCTTCTGCGGCTTTGAGGCGTTCGTCACGGATTCGGTGCTGGAGCCGAGTACGTTGACCAAGCTTCGCCAACGTCTGGATGCCGGGTTCTTCAAGAGCATGGAGGAGGAGACGCATCGGGTTTTGATTGAGTGCAAAAGCATCCGGAGTCTCCGTCATATTCATTTCAGGAAATCTCCTGAAAAGAAACACCGTCCCAATCGGCACCACTACCGACGACGAGTTCATGTTGAAAACCCCACTCCACGCGTGGCACGCCGCGAACGGCGGCAAGCTCATTGACTTTGGCGGCTGGAACATGCCAGTGCAGTACGCCTCCGGAATCCTCAAGGAGCATCTGGCCACCCGGCGCTTCGGGGGGCTGTTCGATGTCAGCCACATGGGGCGCTTCCGGATTCTTGGCAAGGACACCGTGCCGTTCTTGCAGCATGTTCTTACCAACAACGCCGAGTCACTGGAGCCTTGGCAGGCGCAGTACACCCTGATTCCCAACGAAAATGGTGGGCTGTTTGACGACGCCTACCTCTACCATCCAGGAGACGAGTACTTTCTGGTGGTCAACGCCTCCAACCGCGAGAAGGACTGGAACCACTTTCAGGAACAGGCCAAGGCGTTTGATGTGCGCTTGGAGGACGAAACCGACCAAGTGGCGATGATCGCCTTTCAGGGGCCGCTGTCCGGACGCATTCTCTCGGAAGTGAAGCGGGAGGGCAGCATACCGGAGACCTTCCGCAACAGTCTCTCGACCATGACGATCCTCGGCACCGAAGTGCTGGTCGCCCGCACGGGCTACACAGGAGAGCCGATCGGCTTTGAGGTGTTTGTTCCAGCGGACAAGGTGGGGGGGATTTGGGCACGCCTAGAAGAAGTGGGCAAGGACGAGGGCGTAGTCGCAGCAGGATTAGGCGCACGTGACACCTTGCGTCTGGAAGCCGGAATGCCGCTTTACGGACACGAGTTTGGCCTTGATCTAGAGGGCAAGGAGATTCCGGCATTTGCGTTTCCACTCACAACGGTGGCGGTGAGTTTTTCACAGCGCAAGGGTGATTTTGTGGGGCGGGCGGCGTTGCGGGCGCAGTTCGAGGAAATTCGCAAACTCCGGATGGGACAGTACGAACCCTCCGCTGTCCTGCCGCGCCGCTTTCTGCCGCTGGCCCTCAAGCACAAGGGCATCACACGCCAAGGAAATACGGTGCATTGGAACGGGCAGCAAGTCGGGGTGATCACGAGTGGAACAATGGTGCCCTACTGGAGGTTTCAGGGCGAGGGTGCGACCATGCAGATCACCGATGAGCAGGACCGGCGGGCGCTCGCCTTGGTCTATGTCGATGCCACAGTTCCCGCTGAGCAGGAACTGGAGGTCGAAGTCCGGGGTCGTCGACTGAACGCGCAACTGGTGCGCTGGCACGGACGTTCCGAAGCACCCCCGTACTTCCGGGCGATTCCAGTGGATTGGGACGCAAAAGGAACGGCAACGGTTCCAATCTCGTTGCAGGAGCAGGTCGGCTTGCTGCTGCAGAAGAGTTTGGAGAACCACGAGTGGCGTCAGCGCCGCTGCATCAACCTGATTCCGTCTGAGATGACACAGTCTTCGCTGGTTAGACTGCTCCAGATCACCGATCCCTGCGGACGTTATGCCGAGCACAAGGAACTGCTCGCGGCCTTTGAACAGGAGGTTTTCTACTATCAGGGCACGGAGTTCATCGCTTGGGCAGAAGACCGGTTGGTTGAGGAAATGCAAAGCTTTCTCGGCTACCCCCTTGTGGAAACTCGGATCATCAGCGGACAGATGGCGAACATGACCATCTTCAGTGCCCTCGTTGATTTCCGCAACCGCACCGACCGCCGCAGTGAGCCGCGCCGCATCCCTCTAGTGATGAACAACCACATTAGCAAGGGCGGCCACCTCAGTTCCCAGCCAATGGGTGCGTTGCGAGATTATGTTGCCAAGGATCCTGTCACTGAAAAATATGCCGTCCTCAATTTTCCGGTGCGGCAGGACAATCCGTACCGCATGGATTTGGAGGAAACCGCGAACCTGCTGGATCGCTTTGATCCGGAACTGATCATCCTCGGCAAGAGCATGATCTTGCATCCCGAACCGGTTGCAAACCTCCGGAAACTGCTGGACGCGAAGTCGTCAAGGCCGCTCCTCATGTATGACATGGCGCACGTCCTCGGCCTGATCGGCCCGCACTTCCAAAATCCTTATGCGGAAGGTGCCGACATCATCACCGGTTCCACACACAAAACCTTCTACGGCACTCAACGCGGCATCATCGGAGCAGCCTATGAAGAAGGAACGCCAGAGTTTGATCTCTGGAAATCCATTGAGCGTCGGGTGTTTCCGGGTGCAGTCAGCAACCATCACCTCGGCACTTTGTTGGGCATGTTGATGGCCACACTGGAAATGAACGCCTTCAAGGGCACCTACCAACCGCAAGTGCTCACCAACGCCAAGGCGTTTGCCAAAGCGTTGGCAGACGAGGGACTGGAGGTGCAGGGGGATCCTGAGCTTGACTACACCGAAACCCATCAGGTCGTCGTTGCCGTTGGCTATGCTCAGGGCTGCGCCGTTGCACAGGACTTGGAGGAGAGCAACATCATCGTCAACTATCAGGCGATTCCCTCCGACGAGAGTTTCACCTCCAGTTCCGGACTACGCATTGGGGTCGCCGAAATGACGCGCTTCGGCATGCAGGAAGCTGATTTCCGGGAGTTTGCCCCGCTGTTTGTTGAGGCGGTGCAGGGCAAGAATGTTGGCGAGGAAGTCACCCGCTTCCGTGAGCGTTTCCAGACCATGCACTTCTGCTTCGATACGGAATTTTCCGAAGTCCGGAGCCAACTGGCGGGGCTGTTCTGAGCGGGGTTTCAACCGGATTTAACCGAGGAATTCCACTTCGAGAATTTCGACCTCAAGCTTGCCCTTGGGGATGGGGATGATGATGGTATCGCCGATGGTTTTGCCGATCAAGGCACGGGAGATCGGTGAATTCACGGAGATTTTCCCATTTTCAAGATCAGCCTCGTCCTCCCCCACAATCTGGTAGCACTTCTCCTCGTCGGTATCGACATCGATGAAAGTGACGGTTGCCCCGAAAACCACCCTCTCCCCGGAAAGCTTGGAGACGTCAATCACCTGTGCGAAGGCGAGCTTACCGTTGAGTTTCTGAATCCGTCCTTCCAGAAAACCCTGTTGCTCCTTGGCAGCATGGTATTCGGCGTTTTCGGAGAGGTCGCCGTGAGCGCGGGCCTCGGCGATGGCGTTGACGACAGCCGGACGTTCAATGGTGGTGAGGTGGTGCAACTCTTCCTTGAGCTTTTCGTGACCCTGAACGGTCATCGGATAGGAATCACTCATTTTTGATTTTGGAATTCAGGTTTCAGCCGCGAAGGGCATGAAGCAACGCCAAGCCAAAAACTTAGTGCCCCTTAGCAATCTTGGTGGCTTTTGGATTTCGGATTTCAGGGAGCACAGAGGGCTGGGCACGGATGTGCCTGCTTGAACTCGTCAATGGTGTTGATGTGGTTTCCAACCGCAGGGCCGTCCTCATGAACGCTACCGACCATCCGGAGAACCAGCCGACGCTGCCTTTCCAGAGCCAAATGGGTGTGCAGGATATCCTGCAAGTCTGGGACGGTGAGGCGCTGGAGCGCGTCGATCTCGCGGCTGTTGTAATCAAAGTCGGCGTCGCGGTTGCGAATGATGCCGAAGAGCCGCGAGGTTTCTTCCGAGGTCGAGGTCGAGCGCCGCAGCTTGCCGCTTAGCACCGAGCGTTTGAGTTTGTCCAACTGTGCCTCGGAAACTTGGGACAGTCCTGCTAGGAACTTTGGAAAGTAGGCGTCCACCCGCTGCTGAAGCGTGTTGGGGTTGTAGCGTCCGGACTGGATCATGAAGACGAGTCCAAGTGTTTCCTCCAGCTCGGTGTAGCCTGCGTTGACGATGTAGCCCAACTGCTGCTGGGTGCGGAGTTCGTTGTAGAACTGCGGTTGCAGGGCGTTGCTCAGCACCATCATCGCCGTGCGCAGCCGGGGGGTACGTTGTGCGATCTGGAGTTCCATGACGAGCGCGGAGTTTTCCACCTTCATCTTGCGGGAGAAGGTGTGGACCTGTCCGGGTTCGATCTGGAGGACTTGTTCCCGGAAACGCCCGTCGGGGGGCAGCGGCTGATCGGCGAAGGTCTCCAGCAACGGTGCCAGCGTTTCCCGGATGGTTTCGGTATCGAGGTTTCCGTAGGCCAGCCCCTCGACGTACATGCGCTTGAAGAGGTTCTTGCGCATGAAGGACTTCACGTCCTTGAGCGTGATCTTCTGGATTTCCCGGTCGTAATCCCAAAGTGCGAACTTGCGGTCTTCCAGCAGCAAACTGCGGTAGTAGAACGCCTGCTGGTAGGGTTGCTGGAGGTGAAAATTCTGGTAGCTACGGCGCTTCTTTTCCTTGAGTTCCACAAAGGTGGCCTTGCTCACAGAGACGTTGCGCAGGCGTCCCGCAAGGGTCTTGACGAGTTCCGGAAGCTTGTCGGAGTAGCCGCCGAACTCCAAACTCAACCCCTCCTTGTTGACGCCGATGCTGTAGCTCATTCCGGCGAGCAGGATGGGGTAGCTGAATTCGTTGAGGCTTTCCCGGACGACATCCACGGAGAGTTGCGAGAGTACGGCGTGTTGCGGCGAAGCATAGACTTCCGGAGAGTGCAGCCGCAGGACGATGTGGGCCTTGGGTGTTGCAAAGCGGTAATCCTGCTGGAACCAGATGCGACCCCGCTCGGTGTCGAGCAGCACCTCCGGTTCCGGAACAACGTGCTTGAGGACGAGCCCACGTGCTTGCGCCTGCTGCTCTGCAGCAAGCGTGGCGAGGGCGGTTTTGCTCAGGCTTTGCCACGAATTCCATGACTGCCCCTGCGTCTGCTCCAGCGAGCGTAACAGGGCTTCTGGAAAGCCTTCCTGCCGCAGTCCTGCCAGCGTCTGAAACGTCACCCGGAACTTGCCTCGAAACGGCTTCACGCCGAGGTCTTCCGGAACGAAGGGGTTGGGGGCGGGCAGCGTGAGCTTGGGGTGCAGTTTGGTGGTCTTCCACTGCTTCACCCACTCCGCACGGGTTTCCGTGTAGGCGTATTCGGTGCCGTAGTAAGGCTCCGTCTCGTCGGTCTTGACGTTCCGGGACGCAAGAATCGCAAGCAGGTTGTCCGGGGTGAGCCGGAAGAGCATGCTGTCGTAGAGCCGCTTGTTGAATTTGGTGATCAGGTAGGGATCGCGCTCCAGTGTGCGCATTGGGTAAAACTGGAGCAACACGGCAAAGGTGTTGACAAGATCGGTGCCCTCCGCCTTCTCCACAAACTGGTAGTCCAGTTCGGTCATGCGGCGGTTTTCCTCGTACACAAACGACGGTAGCGGGGTGCGCCGCAACAGTTGCAGGTACTCGAAGCTGCGTGTGATCACAGTACGCAGGTGTTTTTCGCCCTTTTCCGTGAGTTGCACGGTGATCTCGAAGGAGGCGTAGTCGCGCTTGCGCTCGCCTCCTCCAGCCGAGAGTCCGGTCGCCAGGCCCTCCTCCTTGAGTAGTGAGAGCAGGCTGCCTTTGCCCTCGTGTCCAATCAGGAAGCCAAGCAGGCTGAGCGGCTTGCTCTTGTAGTAGCGCAAAACCGAGGGCAGCGGAAAGACAAGCGTGAGGGTGCGCTGGTCCTTCACGGTCTTGACCTTGAGTAGACGGAAACGGCCGTTGCGGGGCAGGAAATTCCACGGGAGACGTGGGGTCTTGAGCTTGCGGTTGACGATTTCCGCAAAGCGCGGAGCTACCCAGTTTTGCAATGTGTCGAGGCTCTGGCGTCCGGAAACCGCGAGGGTCATGCGGTTGCTGGAGTAGTGGCGCTGGTAGGAGTCAAGCAGTTCCTCGCGGGTGATGCCGCGCAGGGTTTCGAGATTTCCGGTGGCGAAGTGTCGGGCAGGGTGTGCGGGAGCGTAAACCTCACGCCGCACTTGGGCGATACGCCGATGGTCGTTGAGGATGTTCTTGGAATGCTCCGCCCCGACCGCCTTTAGTTCGCGTTCAACGAGTGCCGAGTTGAAAAGGGGTGCAACGAAGAATTGGGAGAAGCGATCCAGCGCTTCCTCCAAGTGATCTCCGGAAACCTCAAAGAAGTAGTTCGTCAGTGTTTCGGCGGTGTAGGCGTTGCTGAAGCCGTCGTGGGTGGCGATGAATTCTTGATAGCTGCCCGCGTCTGGATACTTCTTTGTGCCGAGGAAGAGCATGTGTTCGAGAAAGTGTGTCAGCCCCTGCCGCTCTGGTGGGTCGGCCATTGAGCCAACCCCGACCACCAGTGAGGCCGAGCCGTGATGCAAGGTGGGGTCGGAAACGAGCATCACCTTGAGACCGTTGGGCAGCAGAAAGCGGCGGTACTGGCGCTCCGGATAGCGTGGGTCGGTGTTGTCGAACGCCCCGGCCTGAGCCAGCGAGGTCCACAGCAGCAGGGGAAGCAGGAGTCCGAGCAAAAGTGATTTCAGTACAGACCGCATACGCATTTGATTCAAAAATACCAAGATGAAGGATCAACGGTGGAGCAAAGCATTTTGAAAAGTGTGCAGGAAAAACGCAACTGGAATCTCAGAATTCCGATTGACTCTCGGGCGCGCTCTTCTACGATGATCCAAGGACCACAATCGAGGCAGAAGCATGGAAAACAAGGAATACTTTGAGCGGGTCGCCACCATCTTCCGGAAGGTGGAGGACTTGCTGGATGAGTTTGAGGACGAGATTGACTACGACCGCACTCCGGACAAGCTGGAACTCACCATTGAGGCCACAGGTCGCAAGATCGTCCTCAACACGCAGCAGGCGATCCACGAACTCTGGCTCGCGGGCAATGCCCGGGGTTGGCACTTCAAGTACCAGCCGGAGCAGGATCGCTGGTTTGCCGAGGCGGAGCAGGAGGAGTTTGACGAGTGCTTCACCTGTCTTTTGGGTGATCACCTCGGCCAGTCCATTTCCTTTTCCTGACCTCCGAAAAAGCTTGTCAGTCCGGAGCTATTCCGGATAGAATATTCGTTTGTGTCTCCACCATAGGAACTGGAAACTCAGGATGAAACGGACCTTCCAACCCAACAATCGGCGTCGCAGGAAGAAGCACGGATTCCGGGTGCGCATGTCAACCCCCGGAGGCCGCAACGTGATCAAGCGCCGCCGCGCCAAAGGACGCCAGCGCCTTGCCGTCTGATGCCCGACCAGTCTTTCCCGAAGGCGGTGCGACTGCGTCGCCGTCGGGAAATCCGGCGGGTTTTTGCGGAAGGGATCTTCCGTCCGCTGGGACTGGTGAGCGTCAAGTCGGCCCCGACTGAGCATGAGTCGAGCCGCTTTCTGATCTCCATCAAGCGCAAGGTCGGCACGGCTCCGGAGCGTAACCGGATCAAGCGTTTGCTCCGAGAGACGATCCGGCGGGAGCGTCACCGACTCACCCATCCCCACGATATCTGTTTCATGGTCACTCAACGTCCGGAGCGGCCCGTGACCCTTGACTATGTGCATCGGCTGATCCGCCGCTACTTCCAGGAACTTGCAGAGAACCGCGCATGAACGCCCAATGGAGCCACATTTCAGCAAGTGCCGCTCGTGTGTTTACCGCAGTACCGGTGGTGCTGATCCGGATTTACCGGTGGTGCGTTTCTCCCCTGTTGCCCCCGTCCTGTCGCTTTCACCCCTCCTGCTCGCAGTATGCGCTGACAGCTTACCAACAGCATGGATTGATTCGGGGCACCGGACTGTCGCTTTGGCGGGTGTGCCGCTGCCACCCGTTCCACCCCGGAGGTGTGGACCCTGTGCCCGAACCCCGCAACTCCTGAACCTCGCTCACCATCTTTATGGAAAAGAACACCATCCTCGCCATCGCGCTTTCAATTGGCGTCCTCATCACCTGGAACGTCCTCTTTCCCCCGCCTCCGCCGCCAGAGCCACTGCCGGTGGAAACCGTGCAGATGCAGGAGGAAGAGGAGGTCGCCGAGGCCACATCCGGGGCGGTGATTGCCTCTACCAAGACGGCCCGTACCGCGACCGCTTCCGTCACCACACAGGCAGTCAGTGAAATCCTGCCCTCCAAGGAGGTAGTGGTGGAAACTCCGAACTACCAGTTGACGGTGGACACGCGGAGCGGCAAGGGGACCAGCTTTCTGCTGCAAGCGCATCAAAGCACCAAACCCCGGCTGACGCTCAGCACGTGGTTCCCCTTTCTGCTTGGAGTGCTGGGTCCGGATTATAAGGAGTACAACGGAGACAATCGTGTGGAGATGCTGGGACGGATGATGGAATCCGGCGAGGCGTTTTCAGTCGAGTTTGAAGGTGATGAAGCCCGGACCGAAAAATTCGCGCAGACCGTGTATCAGAGCAGCGCGGAGCATCTCTATGTGGACGGCGAGGAAACCCAGCAGCTTGTGCTGACCTCCCCAGTGGTGGAGGGTGTGCAAATCGTGAAGACCTTCAGCTTCCGTCCGGACAGCTACGTTTTGGATTATCAGGTGCAGGTGATCAACCGCTCCGCTGACCCGCTTCCACTCAAGGTGCGGCATCTGTTTGGCGAGAATCGCCCTTCCGGAGGCAGCCGTTTTCAGGAGTTTGGGCATAAGGGTCCGGTCTATTTCTTTGATGGCGAACTGGAAACCGAGACTCCGGACGAGGCGCTTCAGGAACTGCAGGTGCGGAACGCGGACTGGTTCGGACTGGAAGACCAGTATTTCATTGCCGCCGCCGCGCCGATCACCCCCGTGCGCTTTGGTTACTTCCAGTCGCAACCTAGCGCCACTGCTGTGGAACGCTCGCACTTTGGAGCGCGGCTGGATTTGGTCAACCTCGTGCCCAACCGCATGGTCGAGTCCGGATTTCAGGTGTACTATGGACCGAAGTCGGACGCGGAGTTGCAGAAGTTCGGACGGCAGTTGGTGCAGGCGCATGACATGACGCTGGAGGAACTGGCGGCTCCGCTGCTGGAACTGCTGCACTGGATCTATGGCTTTGTCGGCAACTACGGAGTGGCGATCATTCTGCTCACCGTGATTGTGCGGACGGTGCTGTTCCCGTTCACCTACAAGGGCATGAAGAGCATGAAGCGCATGCAGCAGCTTGCGCCACGGATGAAGAAATTGCAGGAGAAGTACAAGAACAACAAGAAGAAGCTCAATCAGGAGATGATGGGCCTCTACAAGAAGAACAAGGTCAACCCCTTGGGAGGTTGCCTGCCGCTGCTCTTGCAGATGCCGGTTTTCTTTGCGCTCTACAGTTCGCTCTCCAGCGCGGTGGAGTTGCGGCACGCGCCCTTCATGTTCTGGATCAACGACCTCTCCCAGCCCGATGGTTTGGGCATCACCCCGTTGATCATGGGGGCGACCATGTTCATCCAGCAGCGCATGACTCCGCAAAGCGCGATGATGGACCCCACACAGGTGAAGATCATGCAGATGCTGCCGTTGGTGTTCACTATGTTCACCTTCACTTTCCCGGCGGGCTTGACGCTTTACTGGCTGACGAGCAACATCCTCTCGATCGGCCAGCAGGTGCTCATCAACCGTATCAAGACCCCGGAAATGCAGGATTGAGGGGATTCTGCTCTCTGCAATTACACCGGAGTTTGTTAGAATTTTTAGGCGGGTAAGAGTGCCTTGTTCATAAAGTAGTCAAAAGCCAGAATCACAGCGGATCGTGAATTCTGCATGTGCTGGGCTTGTGGACTTTACTTTGGTCAACTCCTGACTCCTGACTCCTGAATACTCCCGAACCACATGCTCCAGTTCCTCGCTCCTCTCTGGCTGCTGGGGCTGCCGCTCATGGCTCTGCCGTGGATTTGGCCGGCTCTCAAACGTCCGCTCCAGCCTCCCCTGCGTTTTTCCGCGCTCTTCCTCTTTCCTCCGGAAACCCTCCACCGTCAGTTCCAGCTCTCGCGTCAGGAGTGGTGGCTCAAGCTGCTGCGCTCCCTGATCCTGCTGGGACTGATCCTGCTGCTGGCCCGTCCGCTCTGGTGCGAACCAGAACAGGTGCAAGCAGTGTGGATCCGGGACACCTCGTCCAGCACAAACACCCTGTTGGGAGACACGGGTTTTGCAGAGACTCCTTCCGGAGCCGTTCTCACGCTGGAGGATTTGTTTCCTGAACCTGCTCTGCACCCAGAGCGGGGCACCCATCTTGAAACTCCCGGCTTCCCCGGAGCACCGACCCTCGCCCAAATCGCCGAAGCCGCCCAGAGTCGCTTCCGGAAAGACGAACGCTCGCCACTGCTGCACCTGCACCTGCACTCGGATTTCCAGCGCTCGCAGTTTCAGCACTACACCTCGGCCACCCAGCCTGTGCGCTGGACCTTCCACCGTCCTGCCAATCCCCAGATTCCTGCCAACCTGCGGATGCAAAAATTGGGAGTGCACACTGAAGGCTTGTTTGAACCCATGTTGGAACTGGAAATCACCGGGAATTTGCCTACTGCTGCCAAGGTGCAACTCCGGGTGCAGCAAAACGGACAGAACACCGGAACGTGGTCGGGAATGTGGAACACCGAGCCGCTGGCAGCAAAAGTGATTCTCGGTGAAAATTTCAAACGCCACGAACCCCTCCTCGTCCGTATGGAGGCTCTCGACGATCCGGTGGCGTGGGACAACGAGCAGTGGTTTCTCCCGCCTGCTACCGAGAACCTTTGGGTGGCGATGGTCACCACCATTGGTGGTGAGGGATTGTACCGACACGGGTTGCACGCGCTCAAATCCGCACTCAACGCCGCAGGGTTTTTTTCCTATGTGGCAACTACCACGGGGGATTTGCAGGAGTTTCCACCCGACCTCATCCTGCTGCTCGCGGATCATCCGGAACGGATTTCCCAACTTCCCAAGGATGCGCCGCCCACCCTGTTCATTCCCACCCGATTTGAAGACTGGCGCGAGTTTGCCCTCCTGTTCAAGAACCAACCAGAGTCCAAGGCAGGTCGGGCGAAGCGCAGTGTGCCCAACGCATCACAGGCTGAGAATTCCTCCGAGCCGGAAGCGCAGTGGCGCGTGGATTGGCGAAACTGGCCGGAAGCCCAAGCGTGGCAGGTGGAGGTGGTGAACCCGGATTTGCAGTACGCCACAGGTCGGGATTTGTGGATGCTGACGACCGGGGTTTCCAGTGCGTGGGGGCCGCTCTACCAGCAGCACGCGTTTGCGGATCGGGTGCGGGACTGGCTGGAGCAAATGCTGCAACGGGCCCCGGTGCAGCGGTTGGGGACGTTTGCCTCCGGATCGCGGGAACTCGCCGAGGTGCTGAACGGAAATCCCCACCTCCGTCCCGGTGATTACACCCTCCCCTTGGAAACAGAAACCCCGGAACGCCGCTTTGTGGTGACGCTCCCAGAACGTGAAGCTCAACTGTCGGTCCTCAGTGATGACGAACTGGCCCGGATGCAGCAGCACTTTGACGAGCGCAGTGCCCGTCCGGACACGCAGAACCAAGTTTCCGCCAAACGCCTGCGGGAGTGGCTGCTCTGGCTGGTGCTGACACTGGTGCTGCTGGAAGTCGTGCTTGCCGCCCTGCGGGTTTGGCGTCCTCCGCATCCCACTCCGTGACCTCGAACTATTGTGTTTGTTTGACCGCTTCGCTATCTTTGGTTGAAGCAAGTCAGCTAAAGAGTCAGGAATGATCAGCCAGCCAGAGCAGAAAGTCATCATCATTGCCGGACCAAACGGCGCGGGGAAAACCACCTTTGCTGAGGAGTTCCTGCCGAAGGAGGCGGGCTGTCCCACCTTTGTCAACGCCGATCTCATTGCCGCCGGGCTGGCCCCTTTCGAGCCGGAACGAGCGACTTTTCGAGCCGGGCGTCTGATGTTGGAGGAGATTTTCAACCATGCGCAGCGGGGCGAGAGCTTCGCCTTCGAAACGACCTTCTTGGCGTAGGCTCTGACGAGCCTTTGACCCAACTTTTCTTCACCTGAAGGCGAGGGGTGTCAACCATCCCCGGTAGGGGCACTAAAAATGAACTTGAAGGCAGGTTATACATGAGCAAGAAATCCTCGAAAGACTTAGGCCTCATTGAAGGTCTCCATTCAACTCCTGCAAGAAGATATCTTTCCAGTGATCAAATCAAAGATGAAGTCTTGATGGATCTACTGGACGCCGCAATACGTGGACCATCCGGTGGTAATAACCAAGATTGGGGATGGATAATATTAAAAGACCAGAAAAAAAAGCAATTAATTTCAGATTGGTATAGAGAGGGTTGGCAGAGAGCCTATGGGGTAAGACGGGAAGGAATACTTAATGAAACAGACAAATCTGACACTCTGGGACCCAAAAATTACCTTAGCGCAGAGCATCTTGCTAACAATATACAAAACGCGCCAGTTTGGATTATTGCGGTTCTAAGGAATACTGCCTCCTCAGGTAATCCCAGAGCAGGGGCATCAATTTATGGTGCCGTTCAGCATTTAATGCTGGCAGCAAGAGCACACGGTATAGGCGCCACATTAACCACTCTATATTCCTCTCATGAAGAAGACGTAAAAAAATTGCTGGGAATTCCAAAAGACGCGATGACCATGGCTTTGATACCTCTTGGGTATCCCGAAAAAGGCAGATGGGCGCAGCCAAAAAGGAAACCTGTATCGGACATTGCTTTCAGGGATCACTGGGGACAATCAATAGAGTATAGTAAAATCCGTTAAAAATCGAACACTATGATCTAGGTAAATATTGTTTAATATCAATTGTTTGACTGTTTGTATCCCAGTCTAAATTTGTCCTA
>PBTB01000137.1 GCA_002726945.1 Deltaproteobacteria bacterium
AACGACGACGGTATTGATTCGCCCGGCATCCAGGCGCTCGCCGATGCGATCCAGCGCTGACGGAGCAGACGCCTCGCTTGGAATCCGCACTCATGCAGTTGCTGGAAACTCCGTGAGTCAGGGATGCCGATGACGGCGCCGTGAATGTGAAACGCAAACGCGGCTTGCTCTCCAGACTGCTCAACCCCTTCGCTTAGAAAGAAGTTTCCTCCCCAACCGGGTTGCAAAACCCATCCAAGCACATGGTCTCAAGGTCAGCGGACGGAGGCTTCATAACACCCGCCATTTGCTATTCATTTTCCTTTTGAGATGGAGGGCTGCTGCGGTGGTCCTCCATCTTTCTGCCGAGCACTGCCAGAGGGTGAGGGCAGCGGGAGGCCGAAGGGCGGGCGGGATCAAGCCCGCCGGCATCGGCAAGACCGCGATTGCCTTCCTGATTGCATGGAAACTCTTCCACAGTCGCTGGATCCTGAGCGATTGGCGAGCAGGTCTTGCGAATGCCAGTTGGAGCTTTGTCCGGAGTGCAATCAGTTTCCCTGTGTTTGTGAAAAACCCCCATGGGTCAAAATCACCCTCGCCGATGGGAAGGCGGGCGAGATAAAAAACAGCCCGCGTCAAAACGTGAGCCAGCGTTGCCGCGCCGCGCCGCTGGCCCGGAACAATTCCTCCCAGAAGATGCGGTGTTTCTGGGCCTTTTCCGGTAATTTGAAGGGGAACTCCCGGTAGTACACCTCCAAGTCCACCTGATCAAGATCCAGCGGTGCCAGGAAGGGCGGGAGGGTCAGCATGACCTCGAACTTGCTGGTGTTGTAGTGGGAGAAGGCATCGGTGTGTTCCATGAGATCGGAGAGCAGAATGAGCCGACGCTGGGGGGTTTTCCGGGTGAAATCCGGGCGGCGCAAGACTTTCAGAAGCGATTGGTAAATGGGGGATTGCGGGGCGACTTGGGCTTCGGTTAGATCGATGATGACCTGATCCAGTGGTTCCTCAAAGCGTTGCTCAAAGAATTGCTGCACCTGCCGGGGATTTTCGTAGAGCAGGTTCGCGTCATCCCCGTGTCCAGGACTGCACATCGAAAAACGTTGATCCTCCATGACTCCGGTGGTGTCGGTAACCGTGAAGACAGAGAGCTTGGCGTGCGGGGGCAAAGCATCGCGCTCGCGGAGCAGGAGTTTCCGGAAGATCACCGATTGCAAGGGGGTGAGCGGATCGGTGCGATCCACCAAAATCAGCACATGCGCCTGGAGGGGGGCTTCCAGCAGACAAAGGGTTTGGGGGGCGTAGGCTTTGGAAAGGAAGTGGGGAATGAGAGCCACGACCAGCACAATCAGGATACCAACCCCCAGCAGGGCCAAGCCAAGGAGGGTCTGCTTGTGCTTCCGGGCTTTGGGGGTCATGGACTACATCATTGTCTGAGGCAGCCCTTCCTCCATGATGGCCTGATCGGCAGAATCTTCGATGTCCTGGAGCCAGTCTCTGAGTCCTGCAATGTCTTCCTCGACACGCTTGTTGACCTGATCGCGTAACACCAACATCTGATCCCGGAGGATTTCTAACTCCTTGGTGACGCCCTTAATGCGGCTGGTGAAACGATCCTCTGCGTCCGTCACTCCAAACAGCGCCAACGGTTCCGGAGTGTTGAAATGCTTGGGGGGATTGGACGTGCGTGCCTGCTGGTTCTCCTCCTGATAAAGTTGCACCAGAATTCCATAGTTACGGACGATGCGCTGCTGAAGTTCGCCGGCGGACTGCTCCAGCGTCTTGAGTTGTTCGTGATCGACCTGCAACTCCAGCACCTGGGATTTCACCTCGCTGATGCGGGCTTCGTACTCGTTTACGGTCCTGCGTCCGACCTCAAGAATGGCGTCTCTGAGAATTTCTCGGGTTTCCTCGTAATCCTCGCGGGAGTCCATGTGGGAACGATACACCCGACCATAGCCCGGATAGGGATCATCGAAAGCGTAGCCGTCCATGCAGCCAATCACCGCGATGATCAGCGTGACAAAAATCAGGAACAGGGACGCGACCGCCCCAATGCCCATCGGGTCTTCCACGAGCCGTTCAAACGCAAAGCTGTCCGCGCTTTCCGGAGAAAGCGTGAGTGCTGCGCGGTAGTGTGCGGTGATGAGAGCCAAGGCACCGATCAGCAAAACGTATCCCATCATGGCGACCGTTCCAACTCCGCGTCGCCAGAGTTCGATGTGGTGAAAGAGCGGCAGCAGTTTCCAGCCAAAGATGAAGGAAAAGGCGACATTGATGAAGGAGATCACCAGGGCCTGCGTGAAGCCTCCGGACAAGCCATACGGGCTGGCAGCGGCGAAGAATCCACTGTTGATTGCTGCCTCAACCGCGAGGATCAGCACCATCACCCCAAAGTGATAAATAACGGTGAGGGGGTAATTGGCTTCACGTATCAGATTGTTGGCCCTCCGGAACTCTCGCAGTTCCAGCATGCGTTTGCGCTCGGTGCGGCGCTTTTGCGCAAGTTGGTCTGCCGCTTTGAGCTTTTCGATGGCAACGAGGTGCAGGAATTGCGCATAAACCGGCTCCGGCTCCGGCTTGCTGCGGGCGACCAGCCGTTCTTCCATCCGTTTCTGGATTTTTGATTTAAGGTCGGTGAAGGGGGTCTGCAACTTATCCTGAATCTGCTGGAATCCGGATTGGATTTGCATCTGGTGGCGGTCGGGCCGCTTGTCGTTAGTGGCCGGACGCTCTTCCTTGCCTTCCTGCACTGCGTCCTCGCGGATACGCTCGCTGTTTTTGAGGAGGTAGTCCGTGATGCGCGACTCCACCATGTTTCGCATGTCTGTCAGTTCCTGCATGGAATCGCTCTAGTCGTTCACTTTGGTGTTCATAAAATCGTTTTGGTTTCAACACGATGTGGAATGGGACTTGGAGTTGCCCAACGATCTGCTATCCTGAGGTGTTGCAAGGTCCATACGCATTCAACCATAACTTGCCCACACATGCTATTTCAGCTGCTTGATCGACCTGATCTGCTGATCCTCTTGACGTTTTGCCTGATCTTTGCGCTCTCTTTCCATGAGTTCGCCCATGCGTGGGTGGCCCACCGTTTTGGCGACCCCACGGCCAAGCTGGCCGGGAGGCTCACCACCAATCCCTTGGTCCACCTCGATCTGATGGGTGGGTTGATGCTGCTCATGGTCGGAATTGGCTATGCTAAACCAGTGCCCGTCAACCCCAGAAACTTCCGGAATCCCAATGCCGAGTTTTTTGTTGCTGCCGCCGGGCCTGTGATGAACCTCGCACTTGGCCTGTTGGCGGGACTGTTGTTCAGTGGATTCCGCACTTCCGAATTTTGGTACAACAGCCCCATCCCGCTGGGAGAACTGTTTTTCCTGTTCATGCTGCTCAACTTCAACCTCTTCTTTTTCAACATGATCCCGCTCGGCCCGCTTGACGGCAGCCATGTGCTTCCACGCTTGCTGCCCCGTGATTTGTGCAGGCGCTACGAGGATTGGAATTTCCGCTTCGGTACCATGCTGCTGATCGGATTGCTGGCCGCCAGTTATTTCCTGCCGGGTTTCAGCGCCTTCCGGTGGATCTCCCAAGCCAGCCGCCAAATGATCACTGTGCTGCTTTGATTTCTCTGCTTTCCTGTCTCTTCCAAAATAAACGTGAACGCCAACGATTTGCAATCGGTCTTCGATTCGTATTTCAAGAAAGCGGCATCATCGTCCCAACAACTGCTTGGCCTGGAGGTCGAGTGCTTTTTGCTGCGTCCCCAGTCGCCGCACGACACTCCAGTCGCCGATCCGGAGTTTGTCCTGTTTCAACCGCTGCCGATGGAGGGTGCAGTCAGCATTCACAAGCTGCTGGAAGCACTTGCGGAACTCCCCGAGTGGCACGAGGTGTGGGAGTATCCACTTCCGGAAGAGTCCGTGCCTTCCCGCTTGCTTGGGTTGAAACAAGAGTACGGTTCCTCCATCTCCGTGGAACCCGGAGGGCAGTTTGAACTGTCCGATGCTCCGCGTGGCGAGCTGCAGGAAATTCAATCCTCGCTGGCACAATTCCACACCTCCCTGAACCATGTTCTCCATGAGTGGGGAGGGCACACCCTGCATGTGGGCATGCAGCCGTGGCTCACTCCCGACCAGCTTCCGTTTTTTGGGAAGCGCCGCTATCAGGTGATGTACGAGCACATGCCCAGGGTCGGCGGACTCGGACGCTGGATGATGAAGGCAACCGCCGGAACCCAAGTCAATCTCGACTATCACTCGCAGGAAGACCTTGAGCGCAAGTTTGTCTTGCTCAACCGCCTCAGCCCCTTCCTTTCAGCCTTGTTTGCCAACAGCCCCATCAAGCAAGGCAAACTCAACGGCTCACTGTGCAACCGCATGGTGGCGTGGGGCGACACCGATCCGTATCGCTGCGGGCTGCCGGACACCTTTGTCAACCGCAACTTCCGGATTCAGGATTACCGCGACTGGACGCTCAACGCCTCACCGTACCTCTTGCTACAAGGGGATCGCAAGTGGGTGACGGCAGGACAATCCTTCCAGTCCCTGCTGGAAGCTCCCCCCAAGGGGTTGGTCCTGTCTCCGGACGATTACGACGCCCACCTCAACATGCTCTTTCCGGACATCCGCATCAAGAACATCATTGAGGTGCGGGTGTTTGATGCACTGCCACCGGAATGGACGATTGCCGTGCCTGCGGTGTTGAAGGGACTTGTTTACTCGGAAACCGCCTTGAGGAAGCTGGAAACGTGGCTGCTGGATTTCGAGGTGGATCAATTTGGTGTTTTCCGGAAAGCGGCGGCCAAAGAGGGAATCCGTGCAGAAATCGGTGCGGTCGATTTTGCCAAGCTTGGAATCCGCATCATGGAATCCGCGCTGGAGGGGCTGGGATCGTCTGAAGAGGAATGGCTGCTGCCCTACTTCAACCGCTACACCAAGCACAAGCGTATGCCCGCCGATGAGGTCGTCGCAGGATTTGAGCGCAGCGGAAGTTCGGTGGGACGCTGGCTGAAGGAGTTGCTGCCGGATCCTAACGCTTGACCGGCAGGTTCATGGGCTGGAACTCGCTTCCGGAGCGCACCATCGAGGGACGCTTGTCGTCCACCAATCCGGCAACCCGCACGGCGAGTTTGCCGTTGCTCGCCCCCATGTTGCCCGTGAACATCGGGAAACCGTTGATCCGCAAGGTCACCTGCCCGTTGTAATCCCCGATGGACAGCACCTGACCCACTTCCAAATCCTGTCCGGTGTTTTGAATCCGGACTGTGCCCACCTCCGAAACCACATCGTGCTTCTGCTCCATCAGCAGCGAGTTGAACTCGCCTTTGGGCATGGTGGCCGCATCCTCAATGGATTCCGGTGCCCAAACCTTGCGGGGGTTGAGCCGACTGAGCGTCTTGTCCATTGCAGCATAGGGCAGGCAGAGCAACATCCGGGATTGCCCGCCCTGGCGCACCACCCCCTTCCCACCCGCCGAGGCGTGCTTGAGGACGATGGGGCAAACGAGGGCCCGCTCAAAGGGCAGCATCACTCGCGCCCGGTGTTGATGGGTGGTCACGCGCTTGAGCCGGAGTTCCATGTGCTCGATTGGCTCCCACGCCCGCTCGTAGTCACGCAGGATATGGACAAGCAACGCCTGCATCTCTTTCTGGTACTTGCCTAGAAATTCTTCCAAGGACAACTGCTGTTCGGCGAGTCCCGGAATTTTCCCGGACATCATCGAGTAGGTGAAGCCATCATCAAGCAGCAGCAACCCGCGCTTTTGCCCGTTGCACTCGAAGATGTAAATGGGCTGGTGCGTGACTTGGGACAGCACGTTTCCGAAGCGCTCCCAGTACACCGTTTCTGGAGCGACCTCGAACAGCCGGTTCACCTCGCGGTAAAGCGTCTGCTCCAGCAGCGCGGCCCAACGGTGCGAGGTGATGTCCATCCAGCGGAATGGTCCGGTGGAGACCTTCGCCTCCACGAGGTCGTAGCGTTCGATGTTGATCTGGTCGGTTGGCTTGTAGATCATGGTGGCGGCTTAGCTATTCCTGCATGATGCCGATGATGCGGATGCCCAAATTATCCTCGTTGATCAGCACCATCTCGCCATGTGCGATCACCTTGCCGTCCAGCACGAGGTTGACCGGTTCTCCAGCGACCTTATCCAGCTCGATGATGCTCCCGTAGGTGATCTGCGTGATCTCCTCGCCGGTGAGCTTGGTGCGGGCCACCTCGACCACAACCTCGTGCTGAAAATTGAGCAGGCGCTCGGGACCAGCTTGTGCCACCAAAGCCCCACTTTCATCCTTATCCCCGTTCATTGTGCTATCTGTTGAAGTGTTTGAGGTCGCCGCACCAGCCATGGCGGCTGCGGCCGTTCCCAAGGCGACCTCTTCCAATCCGATCGCATTGTCGCCCCCGGCGTCTTCGGGAGCAGGTTCTTCCATTGCGGCTTCGTCCAGTTCCGCCAAATCCCCAATTCCGGTGTCCACCTCCTCCAGCAAGTCCGGCTCTCCGGCTCCTTCATCGGAGGCTTCCCCATCGGTAAAATCCGCCAGTTCCGGTTCAGTTTCTGCCAAGTCAAACGGATCGTCACCCGCCAACTCCGGATCGGCAAAGTCATCCTCCAAGCTGAAGGGGTCCTCCTCATCGGCAATTTGCGGTGCGGTCTCTTCCTCCATGTCGGCAGCAGCAAGCTCGGGTTCCGGGGTCTCCTCGTTGGAAGTCACATCGTCCAGGACCAAGTCCGGCTCGGCCTCCCCGAGGTTCCAATCTCCAGGTTCTTCGGTCTCCCCGGCGTCTCCAGTCGCTTCCGCCTCAAGTGCCGGCTCAGTCGCCTCGGCAACGTCATCAACTGCAAGAACTGCAGCATCGTCACTGCCAACCTCTGCGTCGGCTTCCGGCTCAACTCCGGATTCCTCTGTGTTGGCGAGGTCGATGTTGTCGTCCAGACCCATGTCGTCAAGTCCGTCAAGTTCGTCAAGCCTCTCTCCGGAATCAGCTGCTACAGCAGGTTCCGCTGCTTCGTCCTCAGATGCGAGGTCAATGTTGTCTTCCAACCCTGGAGTTTCCTCTTCGGCATCGCTGATCACAAGCTCTTCCTCCTCAGTGATGAGGCCCGCTTTTTCAGTGGGTTCGGCAGCGTCTTCGCCAAAATCGAAATCCCCTGCGTCTTCCAACTCTCCTGCAGTCTCAGCTGCTTCAGTGAGCGTCCCGGTATCCTCCCGATTGCCCACCGCCTCGGTTTCAAGATCCAGATCCTCCAGATCGTCTACGTTGCCCTCCAGGTCAAAGGGGGAGTCGTCCATGTCGGGAAGGTCCAGTTCGTCCCCGGCGTCAGGAGTGTCCAACGCGGAGAGGTCCACCTCCTCCATGTCTCCCAGGTCCAAGTCCTCCAGATTCGTTCCCTCAGCGCTTTCTGCCATGATCGATCTGCACGGTGTTCAGGATTTTCGCAGCAATGCTGCGCGCCTCCGGGTTCTTGCCCGATGGGTGTTATTGTGGCAAGCCTAATCGGGTTCGGGTGTTATTGCAAGTTTGATCACCACGTGCTTCTGGATTGAAGTCGTTGCGTGACCCTCGCTATGCTGTTGCCCATCCAATCTCTCGACTTTCCCTGAATCCCAAAAAGACCATGATGAATCGCATCCTCAACATCAACGCACTCGAAATCCTCGACTCCCGGGGCAACCCCACCGTTCGCGTCCAGGTGCTGCTAGAAGACGGCACCACCGGCACCGCTTCCGTGCCCTCCGGCGCCTCCACGGGAGTCAACGAAGCCCTTGAACTCCGGGACAGCGACAAGGCCCGCTACAACGGCAAGGGCGTCCTCAAGGCTGTGGGAAACGTCAACACGCTCATTGCTCCGGAACTCGTTGGGAGCGATCCTCTGGCTCAAGCCGAAGTGGACCGCCAAATGCTCGCGCTTGACGGCACCGATACCAAGAGCCACCTTGGCGCAAATGCGATCCTCGGGGTTTCAATGGCGGTCGCTGATGCCGCAGCCCACTCGCTTGGCCTGTCCCGCTACGCCTACCTCGGCGGGATCGGAGCATATCGGCTTCCGGTGCCGATGATGAACATCATCAACGGTGGTGAACACGCGGACAACAGCATCGACATTCAGGAGTTCATGGTCATGCCCAGTGGTGCACCCAATTTCCGGGAAGCACTGCGCATGGGGGCGGAGACCTTTCACGCCCTTAAGAAAATCCTGCTCCAGAAAAACCATGCCACCAGTGTGGGCGACGAGGGCGGCTTTGCCCCCAACCTCACCAGCAACGAGGAAGCCTGCGAGGTCATTCTGGAGGCAATTTGGAATGCAGGTTACGAGCCGGGCAAGGACATTGCGCTCGCACTCGATGCGGCGGCGAGTTCGTTTTGCGAAAACAACACCTACGATTTCCGCAAATCCGGAGGGGGGCAGAAATCCTCGGAGGAGATGTTGGCGTTCTACCAGGATCTTTGCCGCAAGTACCCCATCACCTCCATCGAAGACCCGATGGACGAACACGATTGGAACGGCTTTCAGGCGATCACCAACGCACTTGGCGATACGGTGCAGATCGTGGGAGACGACCTCTTTGTCACCAACACCAAGTTTGTTGCGGAAGGCATCAAGAAAAAATCCGCCAATGCGGTCCTCATCAAGCTCAACCAGATCGGCACCGTCACGGAAACAGTCGAGACCGTCCAACTCTGCCAAAAAGCGGGTTGGAACTACATCATCTCGCACCGCAGCGGCGAAACTGAGGACACCTTCATGGCGGATTTTGCCGTGGCGATGGGGGGTGGACAGATCAAGACCGGCTCGGTCTCCCGTAGCGAGCGTATCGCCAAGTACAACCGCCTGCTCGAAATCGAAGCGGAACTCGGCAAGACTGCACGGTTTGGGCGGTGAGGCGGCAAGCACTCACCTTCCATTGCCGCCTTGAAGAAAGGTGAACTGCCATTTGGAGGCGGGTCATCCCCAAAGAAATCTCCGCCCGCTGGCCTTGAGACCATGTGCTTGGATGAGGTTTTCGGTCCGTCCTGATGAGGGGGAGATCCCTACTGATGAAACGGGTTGAGCAGTCTTGCGAGCAAGCCTCGTTTGCGTTTCACATTCACGGCGCCGTTATCGGCATCCCTGACTCACGGAGTTTCCAGCAACTGCTTGAGTGCGGATTCCAGGCGAGGTGTCTGCTCCGTCAGCGCTGGTATGAGTTTATCGTCGGTGACCTCGAGGCGTAACGGGGTGATGGAGATGAGCCCCCGATTGAGTGCCCAGACATCCGT
>PBTB01000138.1 GCA_002726945.1 Deltaproteobacteria bacterium
AATACAGGAAGTCAATTCATTGATATTAAACAATATTAACCCAGGATCACAGTGTTCGGTTCTTAACGTCTTTTACTATAAAATCAGGATATTTTGCCTGTTTCGATGCCTTGAAGCTCCAAAAAATCCGGTATAATTTAGGTACATTTATTCAAAGAAATAACCTAAGTTGATTCCTTTCGGAGTTGCTGCTGCAATTTGATGATGGCGTGGCGCACGCCAACGAGATGGGGGTGAATCCGAAGCGCCTGCTCAAATGCCGCCATGGCGGCAAACCAGCGTTCCTGATTTGTGTGGATCATGCCCAATCCGGACAACGCTCCAAAGTGCCGGGGTTCCAACGCGAGGGTTTTCCCGATGTCCTTGATGGACCCTTCATAGTCGCCAACAAGGAAACGCACGGTCGCCCGCTTGTTCCAGCCCTCGGAAAATTCCGGAGCGGCCTCCACCATCGCGTCAAAGAGCTTGAGGGCGGTGGGGTAATCCTGAGTGTTCATCGCCTTGACGCCCCAGCGCATCATTTCGTTGACGCGGGGTTTCGGATGCTCCAGCCAGATTTTCCAAATCCGAGACTCCAGCACACTGGCCGTTTGCGGGCTGGAAGCCTTTGCCAGTTGCGCAAAGGCCGGGATCAACCGCTGATCCCGCTGATCTCCCCAAGCGCCCATAGCCAGACTGAGAAGCAAGCAGCCGAAGATCACTGTGGCGTGCAGTAGCTTGCTGAGACGAAAGCGAGCCGTCATAACGGGTCTTGTGCTGAAGGCGGGGGCTGTGGAGTTGAACGCGGGTTCGCTGCTTAGATTTTCATCACTCCCGTTCATTGTCAAGGAGCGAGTGCTGGTTTCTTTGGCGGTGCAGCAGGTGAATTCTATTCAAATTCTTGATTTTACTGATAAAACAAGATGGCACTGCTTTTGCTGCATGCATGGGATCGAACACCATTTGAAGACTGCCAGCAAGAGGAGTGTCATGAAAAAAATTGAGGCGATCATCAAACCCTTCAAGCTCGATGAGGTCAAGGAGGGGCTTGCCGCCATCGGGATTCAGGGGTTGACCATCTCCGAGGTGAAGGGGTTTGGACGCCAGAAAGGTCACACGGAATTGTACCGTGGGGCAGAATATGAGATTGATTTTCTCCCCAAAATCAAGGTAGAAGTAATAGTCTCGGACGGGCAGTGCGAATCCGTGCTGGGCGTGATCCAAGAGAACTCCAAGACGGGCAAGATTGGTGACGGCAAGATCTTTGTGTATGACCTTGAGCAGGTGGTGCGCATCCGCACTGGCGAGCAGGGCGAAAACGCCGTCTGATCCCCGTACCATTTCGGGGGGAAGATGACCACCCCCGCACTGCTCGCGCCAGCAGACCTCTTTGCCGAGGTCAGTCACATCATCACTTCCTCCCACAACGCGGACGAAACCCTCTCCCGGATCGTCCACATGATCGCGGAGCAGACGCAAGTGGACGGCTGCTCAATCTACAGCTACCTCTCCAAGGAGGACCTCCTCGTCCTCAAAGCCACTCATGGGCTGAATCAGGAAACGGTGGGGCAGGTCCGGATGCACTCATCAGAAGGATTGGTGGGACTGGTGCTGGAGCAGATGCAGCCGGTGCATGTTGCCCAGATGCAGTCGCACCCCCGCTTCAAGTCCTTTCCACAGACCAATGAGGATTCCCTCTCCTCACTGTTGGGCGTTCCTCTGATTGAGCATCGCCAGCCCTTTGGAGTCTTGGTGGTCCACACCATCGAACCCCGTGATTTCTCAGAGGATGAGATCTTGGTCCTCACGACCATCGCCTCCCAGATTTCCAGCCTTGTCTCGAAAACCCTACTGATCCAGCAGTTGGACAAGACGGCCGTCCACACGAACGTTCCAGTGCAACGGGGGAGCCAGCGTATTTCCGGGAACTCGGTGGCGTCCGGGGTCGCCACAGGGCGGGCGGTGGTGATGCAGCACACCACCTTGGAAAAGCCGACGCGGCTCAGTGAGCGCACTCCGGGAGACGAGTTGGCTGATCTGCAAGCGGCACTGGATCACGTCACCGAGGACACTCTCAAGCTGGTGGACAAGATTTCCGGCTATGTGGGTCCGGACGAGGCCGCAATTTTTCACGTCCACCTCATGTTTCTGGAGGATCACACCTTCCAAGAAAAAATTCAGCAGCACATTGAGGAAGGGGCCACCGTTGCCTGGGCGATTTACGAGACCATCGAGGAGTACCTGACCGCTTTTGAAGAGATTGATGATCCCTACCTGCGGGAAAAGGGCACGGACCTCAAGGATGTGGGCTACCGCCTGCTCAACGACCTTGGGCATGGCCGCTCGGCGATCACGGAGAAAGAGGGTATTCTGGTCGCTAGGCAACTGCTTCCCGGAGACATCGCCCGCCTGAACCCCGACGGTATTCAGGGCATTCTGACGTCCAGCGGGGGGGTCGTTTCTCACACGGCCATCCTTGCGCGTTCCCTGCTTGTTCCGGCGGTCTGCATTTCGGAAGGGGAATTGGCGACCATCCATGAAGGCGATGAGATCGCACTGGATGGGGATGTGGGGCTGGTGGTGGTGCATCCGTCCGACGAGGTGGTCGGCGAGTTCAGCCGCCGCCTAGAGCAGGAGCGGCTCTACCGGAAGCACCTTGAGGGCTACCGCGAGTTGCCCTGTCAAACTCAGGACGGCGAGCGCATCGGCATCTTTGCGAATGTGGCGATGGAGGGCGACATCCTGCAACTGGAGCATTACGGGGCCGAAGGTGTGGGGCTGTACCGAACCGAGATTTACTTCCTCTCGCTGGATCGCTATCCGCAGATGGGGGAACAGGAGAAAACCTACTCCCGCATCCTGAGCCATGTGCCCAAGGAGCAGCGGATGATCTTCCGGACTTTGGACATTGGTGCGGACAAGGCGGCCCCGTACATGGGGTTCCAGCAGGAAGAGAATCCGTTCCTCGGCCTTCGTGCCTTGCGTCGGCAACTCCGGCAGCCGGAGGTGCTGAAGAAGCAGATCAAGGCGCTCTTCCTGGCCGCACGAACGCATGACAATGTGCAGTTGCTCTTTCCGATGGTCATGGAACTGGATGAGTTCCGGAAGGCAAAAAAACTGGTGGAAAAGTGTCGCAACGAATTGGAACTTCAAGGGCTTGACGTGCCCAAATTACCGGTTGGCGCGATGTTTGAGGTCCCCGCCGCCGTGATGCTGTGCGATCACTTCATGCCGGAACTGGATTTTTGCTCGATCGGCAGCAACGACCTCACGCAGTATGTGCTGGCGGTGGACCGCAACAATCCGCAAACGAGCAACCTCTACGACCCCCTGCACCCCTCCGTCCTGCAACTCATCCAGCGCT
This sequence comes from Deltaproteobacteria bacterium, assembly GCA_002726945.1. Lineage (GTDB taxonomy): Bacteria > SAR324 > SAR324 > SAR324 > NAC60-12 > UBA8110. Next base: position 3,344 of record PBTB01000138.1, read on the forward strand.
TGGCTGATTCGGCAAAACGGCATGGCAAGCCCTTGGAGTTGTGCGGAGAGATGGCATCTGATCCAGACGGGTGTGTGGTGCTGGTGGGTCTGGGGATACGGTTGTTGAGCATGAACCCGCCCCTGATTCCGGTGGTCAAGGAACGCTTGTCGCAGGTGACACTGGAGCAGGCACAGAAAATCGCAAAGCGGGCCTTGGAAATGCACTCGGCGGGAGAGGTCCGCCGCCACATCCGCCGCACGATTGGCACGGCCCGCAAGCTCCCCGCCTGACCCCTCTCAAAATTCCCTGTCCGTCCCGCTGCTCAAACCTCCGTCATGCCCGACCAGAAAATCCAGCTTTTCTACGGCAACCGAGGATTGCTGGTGAACGAAGCCGCCGAGGCCGCCGTGCAACATGCCTTGGGAGAGACGGAGCGTTCATTGGGCTACGAACGTTTTTCTGCTGCTGAGCTGGTGCGGGATGGCGAAGAGGTCTCGTTGCGGCTGGAAGCGTTGCTCAACACGCTGGAAAGTCCCTCGATGTTCAGCACACGGGTGGTGGTCCGGATTGATCAGGCGGAGCAGGTCAAGAAGGGCGGCGGACGCGGCGGCGGACCCAATGGCGCTGTGCTGTTCGAGGCGATTCTGCGGAGGATCGCCGCACCTCCGGAACACCTGTGGCTGGTGCTGACCAGTGCTGCCGGGCGGGATTCAGAACTCAGTCAGCCGCTGCTGAAGGCGGCCAGGCGGTTCGGAAACGTGCAGCGGTTTATCGCTTACGACAACGACAATCCCAGCGACTGGGTGCGCCACCGAGCCGGAGGCAAGGGCATCCGCATTTCCCCGCAGGTCGCGGGAATGTTGATTCGAGTGGTGGGCAATGACGTGGGAGACCTTGATCAGGAATTGGAGAAGCTTTCACTTCTACATCCCGACGCCTCGGAACTGACGGAAGCGATGGTCGCCGAAGCTGTGCAGGGACATCGGCATTTCTCAGTGTTTGCAATGGTGGACGCGCTGGCCCAGCAGGATTTGCGCAAGGCACTTGACGTGTTGCATCAGCAGCTTGAGCAAGCTCCTCGCGAACATGTGCGGCTCTACATGCTCGTGGTGCAGCAGTTCCGGAGGTTGTTGCTGATCAGCAGCATGCTGGAATCCGGGAAACCGCAATCCGACATTTTGAAAAAACTGGGGCTGCCCGGGTTCATCGGCAAGCAGGCGATCACCCAAGCACGGCAGTTCAAGTATGCGGAACTGACACAGGTTTATGCGCTCTTGGAAGCCATGGAACTGCGCCTGAAGTTTAAGGCCGAGTTGGCGGAAGTGCTACTCCGGGAGATTTTTGGGAGCATCTGCCGGAAAACACGCTGATACAGCAAGGGGTCAGACCTCGGGATCGAGTTCCGTGACGGGATCCCGACCCCGGCCCGAGCAGGTGATGGTGATCGTGCGCGGACAGTAGATGCCCAAGGTGCCGACCGCGATCAGTCCCTGCCTCCAAGTGGCGTCGTGGCTGAGTCTGTACACTCGGCCTTCCGTGCAGAGGTCATACGCTTCATAGGAGGTTTCGCCGATCAGCCCCCAGAGCCAGTAGGTGCGCTCCTCGACAATGACTTGCTCGGACGGTGTTTCGGAGGGATACTGCACCTGAACGCGGCAGCCACCCAAAACCAACAAGCCGAGCGCGCCCACGAGGCAAAGGCGCACGACGTGTTTCAACAAGGAGCCTGACATGGGCTTGCGCTCACTTCCAAAATGCGTAATCTTGCAGGTCTGATCCACGATAGAGAAACTTTGCTGTGAAACATCCGGGTTCAAAAATCTTTGGCGTGAAAAGCCGGTCGCCCTCCCAGATGGGCAGGTCGAGCAGTTTGTCGCGGGGGACCCACTCCAACTCCCCCTCGGAGCAGTCGTCCCGCAAGGTTCCGGAGAACTTGACGACGTGGAAGACGTACACATGCCACTCGTCTCCAAAGGGAGAGTCCCCCATGTCCGGGAAGGTCAGCACTGCCTTCAACTCCGGCCGGTGGATTTGCAGTCCTGTTTCCTCATCGGCCTCACGGATAGCGGCTTCGATGGGCGCTTCGTTGGCTTCGAGCTTCCCGCCGGGCGCAAGGTACAAGCCCCGGTGTTCGTCCGCCTTCTCGCGGTGGATCATCAGCACCCTCCCCGTGTCCTCAATGTAAACCAAGACTCCAAGCTTCAACGACGAACCTGCAAATGCCGAGTGAACCTTCTCCGAAGGCGTTGGGCCGACTTCTCGATCAGGTGATCGACAAAGCCCGCAAGGATTCCAAGGGCGTGTCCTCTCCCTCAAAGAGCCGCAAAGGGGGGAGGGACGTGGAACCACCGCTCGGGGCGACTTCGTATGACCTCGCCCAGCACAACCGCATCATCCGGGGGCGGATGCCCGGACTGGAGGCCGTGCATGACCGCTTCGCCCGCATATTCTCCCAAACGCTCACCCAGCACCTGCGGCGCTCCATCGGAATACTGCGCCGGGCGACTGAGATGCTGAGCATGAAGGACTATCTGGACATCCTTCAGGATCCGTACTCCATCACCCGCTTCAGCCTTCCTCCGTTGCACGGCTTGGCGGTGTTTGCACTGGAGCAACGCTTGGGACGGGCGCTGATCGACCTGCGTTTGGGCGGCTCCGGATACACAGACCCGCAGCATCCCCGCAAAGGGTTCACCGCCATCGAAGCCAAGATGGTCGAGAAGGTGGTCAACTCCGGATTGGAGGATCTCACCAAGGCCTGGAAGCCCATCAGCCCCCTCACGGTCACCCGCTTTGAGCGCACCGAAACCAACTCGAAATCCGCCGCAGTGGTTCCGGACAGCGAGGTGATGGTCGTCACCACCTTCGATGTCGAGGTGAACCGTGTGCCGCTGGCACTCTCCATCGGGATCCCCTACTACATGCTCGACCCCATCGGCTCGCGGCTGGACACGACCTACCAGATTGCTGATGCGGAGGAAAACCAAGTCAACGTGGGTCGGCTGACCCGGAACCTGCTGGGGTCAAATCTGACGGTGCAGGTGCCACTGGGCTACGCCCGCATCTCGTTGCGGCACTTCCTCAAACTCAAGGTCGGCGACCGGATTCTACTTGATCAGGAACACGATCAACCCTTGTCGGTGCTGGTCAACGGCAAGCTCAAATTCCGGGGGGTACAGGGGGCTTACAAGGGCAAAATCGCGGTGCAGATCAGCGAAGTCATAGCGCCGCCCAAACGCTTCCGGGATGCCACCGAGTCGGAACCCGTTAAATGAGCGGGTGCCCGAGGAGCGCCGTCAGCGCTACTTGGCGTTTTTCCGGACCTGCTTCTTGATCTCCACCGTTTCCTTGGAGTCATTGATCCGCTCACGCAGTTCCTTGCCCGGCTTGAAGATCGGCAGCTTCTTTTTGCCCACACGCACGGACTCGCCCGTGCGCGGATTGCGCCCCGTGTAACCGCCGTACTTCTTGAGGATGAACGAGCCGAAGCCGCGGATTTCCACCTTGTCTCCCTTCTGCAAGGCGCCTTTGATGCTGTCAAAAAAAATGCGGACCACCTTGCTGGAGTCCTGCACCGGAGCGCCGCTTTGCTTCGCGAGGAGTCGGATGAGTTGGGATTTGGTCATGGGATGTGTTGGGTGTCGCACAAACAAAACATGGAGAACCTTGATGGTCTTGCAAAAAGCCTAGAGGCATCAACTTTGGGAAAAATCGGATGCTCAGAACACCATGTATTGAAAGGAACGAGAGTGTCGAATGGTTTGATGACCCCTGAATTTGACTATATTTTGCATCCGGTGGACTTTTGCGAGTCCATCAACCCTATGAGAATCTTGCGGCCAATTGCAAGTCCTCCCCGCTTAGATCAGCCCGCAACTGCGATTTCTGAGAGGTGCGGCTCACACAGGTGGTTTCCAGATCGACTCGAAAAATTCCGGAATCCGCACTTCCAGCCATGGCACGCAACGCCACGGGGTTCCAGTCAAAAAACCGACGTGTCCGCCTTTTTCGTGCGTTTCCAGCAGTACCTGCAGGGGGCCACTCTTCCTGTGCTTGGCATTAATCCAAGAAATAGCTTGCTGAATTCCTGTAATCGCTGATTATTGTTGATGGTCTCGTAAAAAGTCAGAGGCATCAACTTTGGGAAAAATCGGATGCTCAGCACACCACGCATTGAACGGAACGGGGGTGTCGAATGGTTTGATGATCTCCTAACTGATGTTAGCACTCGGATTTTAACTCATTGAAATCATTGTGGTTTTAAAATCGATCAAAATTATCACCATCAATAAAATCAATAACTTACGAAGGGGACTG
>PBTB01000139.1 GCA_002726945.1 Deltaproteobacteria bacterium
CACTTTGCAAACCTCAAAAAAATCCGGACTTGTCAGCCACCGGACACTTCCATTGACGACATTATTCGACTGTACGGTTCTTAATGGCTTTTACTATACCAGCAGTCGATGATGCCCACCGGACTCGACTGGTCGGAATGGGGAGGTTTGGACAGGGCGGTGGAGATGTGCAACAACAACGGCGCATGCCGCAAGTTCGACACGGAGGTAATGTGCCCCTCCTTCCGCGTCACCCGCGACGAACGTCACCTCACGCGGGGACGCGCCAATGCGTTGCGGCTCGCGCTTTCCGGGCAGTTGGGAGTGGAGGCGTTTACCTCCAAGGAAATGTACGAAACCATGCGGCTCTGTGTGGGCTGCAAGGCGTGTCGACGCGAATGCCCCACCGGGGTGGACATGAACCGCATGAAGACCGAGTTTCTGGACCACTACCACCGCAAGCACGGGTTTTCGCTGCGGGAGCGGATGTTTGCGTACTTGCCCCGCTATGCTCCGTGGGTGGCCAAATTCAACAGACTTGCCAATCTACGGGACACCCTGCCCGGAGTTTCCACACTTTCCGAAAAGCTGCTCGGGCTTACCGCCAAGCGGGTATTGCCCCAGTGGGATGCCCTCCCCTTCTGTGCGGACGAAGCCACAAAAAACCTGGACGGCTCCGAGATCGTGCTGTTTGCGGACAGCGCCAACATCCACTTTGAGCCAAACATCCTGCGCGATGGACTTGCGGTGTTGGAAGCAGTGGGGCGGAGGGTGATCATTCCCAAGTCCATCAATGGCAAGCGCAACCTCTGCTGTGGACGCACATTCTTGTCCTCCGGATTGATTGCAGAAGCCAAGCGGGAAGCAGCCCAACTGCTGGAGAGCCTGTCTCCCTACGTTGAACGGGGCGTGCCCATAGTCGGGCTGGAGCCGTCCTGCATCTTCACCATCAAGGATGAACTCCCCGCGTTGCTTCCGGGAGCACCCTCAAAACAGCTTGCGGAGCAGATCCAACTGCTGGAGTCCTACCTGCTGGCAGAACAGGAGGCAGGACGGCTGGATTTGCCGTTCAAATCCTCGAACGGCGAAAAGATCCTCCTGCACGGGCACTGCCACCAAAAAGCCTTTGATGCTGTCAAGAGCACGGTGAAACTGCTGGAAAGCATTCCCGGAATCGAGGTTGAGACGATTCCCTCAAGCTGCTGTGGCATGGCGGGTTCCTTTGGCTATCAAGCGGAGCATTACGAAACCTCGATGGCAATGGCGGAACTGTCGTTGTTGCCCCGTATTCGGAAAGCCACTGCCGATGAACGAATCGTTGCCTGCGGAACCAGCTGCCGTCACCAGATTGAACATGGCTCGGGACGGATGGTGCAACATCCGATTGGTGTTATTCGGCAAGCTCTCATGGCCCGTGGATTCAACTCCTAAGTGGGTCTGCTGAAAAAGTCACGAAAGCACAAATAATTTCCACTCCACCAAAAATAATAAGATAAAAACAATTTAAAAATCAGATAGTTGCAGGAATACTTATTTCCGATTTTATTGGAGATTTTGTCGATGTACTCAGGAAAGGATAGCTGCGTGGTTCCGCTCAAGGGAGGCATGTGGTATGGTGTCCAATCGGGGACACCATAAAACCATCCTTTGAAGGGGACACCATGTTCAGAAAATTCGCTGTGCCATTGACTTCCACGGTGATCGGCCTGGCAACGCTCAGCAGCGTCGTGCAGGCGCGTGACTCCATCCGCATCGTCGGTTCCTCGACGCTCTTTCCGTTTGCCACGGTCGTCGCCGAAAAGCTGGGCAGTCGGGGCAAGTACAAAACCCCTGTGGTGGAAAGCACGGGCACGGGCGGGGGCATGAAGCTCTTCTGCGCAGGAGTGGGGGTGGGCCATCCGGATTTCACCAACGCCTCGCGGGCGATCAAGGAATCCGAGATCAAGCTCTGCGAGCAGAACGGTGTCTCCAAGATCGTTGAGATCATCATTGGCAACGACGGCATCGCCTTTGCGAACAGTGTGAAGTCCAGGCAGGTGAATTTCACCCTCGCCCAGCTTTGGGTGGCGATGGCCGAGCATGGTCCGAAGCCCACCCGCTGGAGCGAGATTGATGCGTCGCTCCCGAACACGGCGATTAAGATCCTCGCGCCGCCGCCAACCTCTGGAACCCGCGACGCCTGGAACGATCTCGTCATGAAGGAAGGCTGCAAGTCCGCAGGCAAGCACGAGGCTCTCGGCAAGAAGAAGTGTGCGGTCTTCCGGGAAGACGGGGCCGTCGAGGAAGTCGGAGAGAACGACACCCTGATCGTCAAGCGGCTTTCCGCCGATCCGGAAGCCTTCGGCATTTTTGGGTTCAGTTTTCTGGACATGAACGGCGACAGGATTCAGGGTGCGACCATTGAGGGCGTGGAGATTGACCTCGACACCATCCAGACTTACGACTACCCGATTTCCCGTCCCCTCTTCTTCTATGCAAAGAAGGCGCACGTCGGGGTGATTCCGGGAATGCAGGAGTACCTCAACGCATTCGTCAGCGAGTCCGCGATTGGAGAGTACGGCTACCTCGGCGACATCGGCCTGGTGCCACTGGAGTCGAAGAAGCTTGCGGAAATCCGCAATCGCGTGAAAAATCTCACCACCCTGTGACCTGAGCGATCAGGTTCTCTCTTATCCTAGGTCGTCGGCCCTTGGGGTGCGGCGACCTTTTTCTTTGTTTGATGACCATCTACTTGCTTGCCGCCTTCCTGCTGGTCCTGTTCTCAGGATACATCCTTGGGCAGAGCAAGGCCCGCAGCATCGCCCGGACGCAGGGACGCTTGCACTCGCTGCCCAGCTACTACGGGGGCTATGTGGCGATTTGGTGCGGTGTGCCGCTCGTGCTGCTGCTGCTGCTCTGGTGGGTGGGCGAGCCGGTGGTGCTGAAATCCTTGGTGCTGGATTCCTTTGGCGAGCGCATTCAGGAGATGCCCCCGGAACGCTTGGGGATGCTCTACGCCGAAGTCCGCAACACCGCGAGCGGGATTTCCGGATTTCAGTCGAGCGACCCCGAAGTTTTGGAAGCAGCCAAGGCATACCAGCACTATGCGCAGGGCAGCCAGTGGATTCAGGTGGCGGTGTTCGCGCTGGTTGCGCTTGGGGGGCTTGCCTTTGGCTGGAAGCGGATTCGCCGCGAGTTCCGGGCGCGGCAGTCGGTAGAGCGGGCCTTCAACATCTTCCTCGTCCTCAGTTCCCTGATCGCGGTACTCACCACGGTGGGGATTGTCTGCTCCCTCGTCTTTGAAAGCATCCGCTTCTTCGAGCTGGTCCCGGTTCACGAGTTCCTGTTCGGACTCAAGTGGTATCCGCAGATCGCCATCCGGGAGGATCAGGCGGCAAGTGCCGGAGCGTTTGGGGCGATTCCAGTGTTTGGAGGAACACTGCTGATTTCCTTCGTTGCGCTCTGTGTGGCAGGGCCGATTGGACTATTTTCGGCAATCTACTTTGCAGAATATGCGGATCATCGGGTGCGGGCGGTGGTCAAGCCCGCATTGGAGATTCTTGCAGGCATTCCCACCGTCGTGTACGGCTTCTTCGCGGCACTGACCGTGGCTCCGCTGGTCCGGGAGTTCGGAATCAATTTGGGGTTCGAAACCTCCGCGCAAAGCGCGCTTGCAGCAGGATTGGTGATGGGCGTGATGATCATTCCCTTCGTCTCCTCGCTTTCCGATGATGTGATCAACGCGGTGCCACAGACCCTGCGGGATGGTTCACTGGCGATGGGGGCCACACAATCCGAGACCATCAAGCAGGTGGTGCTGCCTGCGGCGCTGCCGGGAATCGTGGGGGCGTTCCTGCTGGCGATCTCGCGTGCGATTGGGGAGACCATGATCGTGGTGATGGCGGCGGGGCTCACCGCCAAGCTCACGCTCAACCCGCTGGAGAACGTCACCACGGTGACGGTGCAGATGGTGGTCAGCCTGATTGGAGATCAGGAATTCGATGACCCCAAAACACTTTCGGCCTTTGCGCTGGGCCTGATGCTCTTTTGCGTGACTTTGATGCTGAATGTCATCGCCGTGCAGGTTGTCAAACGCTACCGGGAGAAGTATGACTGACCCCCCCCCCAGCAACCGCAGGGAAAGCAACGAACGGGTACGCCGCCGCTATGCCTCCGAGCGCCGCTTCCAGTGGTACGGGCGTTTGGCGATGCTGCTGGGGGTGGCCGTGCTGGCCTTTCTGGTCCTCACGGTGTTCTCCTCCGGATACTCCGCCTTTGTGCGCCATCAAATCGGCGTGGAGGTGTTCTTCGACACGGACGCACTGGGCATCACGGCCCAAAGTCCTGTCGAAGAGCTGGAGCAGGCCGAATACTTGCTGCTGCTGCGCAAGAACCTCTTCAAGATGTTTCCGAAGATTCGCAAGCGCCGGGACCGCAAGCAACTGCTGGGCTTGATCAGCTCGAATTCCGGAGGCGAGTTGCGAGACTTGGTGGTGTCGAATCCGGCGGTGCTGGGCACGAAGCAGACGGTCTGGGTAACAAGCTCGTCCAACGTGGATCAGATCCTCAAAGGCAATGCCCCACGGGAGATTGCGGAGAAGAGTCGCTTGCTGGGCGACAAGCAATTGAAGTGGATGGACAGCCTTGCTGACGAAGGGCGACTCCGGAAGAAATTCAATCCGTACTTTTTCACTCGTGGCGATTCTCGCGCTCCGGAGATGGCAGGCATCTGGGGAGCGATCCTCGGCTCGTTCTGGGCATTAATGGTCTGTCTGCTGCTGAGCTTCCCCCTCGGCGTGGCTGCTGCGATTTATTTGGAGGAATTTGCCCCGAAGAACCGCTGGTCGGAACTGATCGAAGTCAACATCAACAACCTCGCTGCCGTGCCCTCGATCATCTTTGGCTTGCTGGGATTGGCGGTGTTCCTCAACTTCTTTGGGGTGCCAAGGGGAACCCCGCTGGTTGGTGGAATGGTGTTGTCGCTGATGACGCTGCCGACGATCATCATTGCCTGCCGCTCCGCCTTGAAGGCCGTGCCGCCAAGCATCCGGGAGGGGGCGATGGGCATGGGGGCCTCGCCGATGCAGGTGGTGCTGCACCACGTTTTTCCGCTGGCCTTGCCAGGAACGCTCACCGGCGTGATCATTGGACTTGCCCGGGCCTTGGGCGAAACCGCCCCCCTGCTGATGATCGGCATGTTCGCCTTTGTCGTCGATCTTCCCGGAGGGTTGCTGGATTCCGCCACCGCGCTGCCCGTGCAGATTTACCTCTGGGCCGAAAGCTCCGAGCGGGGTTATGTCGAATTGACCGCTGCCGGGATCATGGTCATCCTGAGTTTCATGGTCGTGATGAACTCGATTGCCATGTACTTCCGGAAACGCTTCGAGCGGCGCTGGTAGGCTATTGCAAAAACAGATATTGCTCTTCAATGGATTCACAAACCACGAACCCGCTTCCGTCGGCAACTGAGTTGGAACCGACCGTCAAGATCGCAGCCCAGCAGGTTTCCGTGTATTACGGGGCCACAGCCGCACTCCAGAACGTCAGCATTGACATCTACCAAAACCAGGTCACGGCCTTGATCGGACCTTCCGGATGTGGAAAGTCCACCTTCTTGCGCTGCATCAACCGCATGAACGATGTGATTGACGGATGCCGTGTGGAGGGCAAGATCACCTTGGATGGCGAGGACATCTACGATCCTGATCTTGATGTGGTGCAACTCCGGGAGCGCGTGGGCATGGTCTTTCAAAAACCCAACCCCTTCCCGAAATCCATTTACGACAACGTGGCTTACGGACCCCGCATTCACGGCATGGCCAATTCCCGGCAGGAACTGGACGAGATTGTGGAGACGAGCCTGCGCAAGGCAGGGTTGTTCGACGAGGTGAAGGACCGCCTCAACGATCTGGGCACAGGATTGTCCGGAGGACAGCAGCAGCGGCTCTGTATCGCACGGACGATTTCCGTGAACCCGGAAGTCATCTTGATGGACGAACCCTGCTCGTCGCTGGACCCCATTGCCACCGCCCGCATCGAGGGATTGATCGAGGAACTGCGGCAGAATTACTCCATCGTGATCGTCACACACTCGATGCAGCAGGCCGCTCGCGTTTCACAGAGGACCGGATTCTTTCACCTCGGCGATCTTGTTGAGGTCGGGTTGACGGATGACATCTTTGTCAATCCTGCGGACACGCGCACGCAGGACTACATCACCGGACGTTTTGGATAGCGAGGAACTATGCCCAGCCACTTGGAACGGCAGATTGAACGATTGAAGAACGAGGTCATCCGGCTCGGCACACGGGCCGAGGAAAGCGTGCAGAAATCCCTGCGGGCGATGGAAAACCGTGACATGGCCTTGGCCGAACAGGTTATTGCCGAAGATCGCCTGATCGACGAACTGGAGATGGATCTGGAGGAAGAATGCCTCAAACTGCTTGCACTCTACCAGCCGGTGGCTACTGATTTGAGATATATCGTTTCAGTTCTCAAAATCAACTCCGATTTGGAAAACATCGGAGATCAAGCGAAAAAGATCGGACGGCGGGTGCTGTCCCTCTGCAACCAACCCGCACACGGTCAGGTGTTTGAACGGACCAAGTTGATCGAGCGGGCAAGCTGGTCCGTCAAGCACTGCCTTGACGCCATGTTCAATCTTGATGCCGAACTCGCCCGCAAGGTGATTGACGCCGAAGCGCAGGTGGACGAGTTGTCCGAAGAACTGGCAGCGCAGATTCAAGAGGCCATGAGCAGGGCTCCCAAGCACATTGGCAGCCTTCTGGACGAGTTGAGCATCTGCTCGCATTTGGAGCAGATTGGCGACTACACCAAGAAAATCGCTGAGGATGTGGTGTACATGTCCGAGGCGAAAATCATCCGCCACGGCGGCATCCATGTCCCCAAGCACCACTAACCGTCTGGGCAGACTGCCCGGTGGAAGCGTAAGCAGGCGCTTCAGTAGCTTGGGTTTTTCTTGGTCAGTGTATTCCTTATTCGCTTGATGAGAATGTCATAAAAATATCATATTTGAAACAAAGATATGATGCTTCTTGTCGCTGGTGTTGATGTCAGTACAATTATAATTATGGTAAATATTATGTATCTTAATTTTCAATTACCAAAAAACCAAACAACCTGATAAACTTCAATAAAAGTCCCTCACCCTCCAAAAAACCGTCACATGCTCACGGAAACCCTGCTCGAACAAACCAAATCCGCTCGGCAAGCCGCGCAGTCGCTGGCAACCACCCCGACCGAACAGAAGGACACCCTGCTTCAGAAACTGGCTCAAGCCATTCGTCAGCGACAGGCGACAATCCTTGAGGAAAATCAAAAGGATATGGTGGTGGCCCAACAAATGGTTCGGAAGGGAGAACTCTCGGAAAGCGCCTATCGGCGCATGCTGCTCAGCCCCTCGAAAATCGAGCAGATCGCCACCAGTGTGGAGGCAGTTGCCAAACTGGACGATCCTGTTGGCCAGGTGGAACTGGGCACCCGCTTGGACGAGGGATTGGACCTCTATCGAGTCAGCACGCCCATTGGGGTGATCCTCGTCATCTTTGAATCCCGTCCGGATGCCTTGGTGCAGATCAGTTCCTTGTCTCTGAAATCCGGGAACGCCGTGATCCTGAAGGGAGGCCGCGAGGTGCAGAGAACCAACGCGGCACTCACGGCCATCATCCGGGAAACCTCGACCTCTTCGGACCTGCCGGTGGACGCGGTGAACCTCGTGGAAACACGAGAGGAAGTCGCACAACTCGTGCAGATGAGCGAGCAGTTGGATCTCATCATCCCGCGGGGCAGCAACGCCTTGGTCCAGCACATTCAGAAACACGCGCAGGTTCCGGTGTTGGGCCACGCCGACGGGATTTGCCACGTTTTTGTGGATGCGGACGCCAATCCGGAAAAGGCGCTGAACGTGGTGGTGGACGCCAAGACCGACTACCCCGCCGTCTGCAACGCCGTGGAAACCCTGCTGCTTCATCAAGATCACCCGGCTGATTCCGTTCAGAACATACTGGAGTCACTGCATGCAGCCGGAGTGGAGCTGCGGGTTTGCGAAGCGACTCGTGCTGAGTTTTGCAACGGTTTGGAGATACCGTTCAATGATGCAGCAGATGAGGACTGGGTCACGGAATACACCGATTTGATCCTCTCAGTAAAGACTGTCCCGAACTTGGAAACCGCCATCCAGCACATCAACTCCTGTGGTTCTCACCACACCGATGCCATTGTCACGGAACACACCGGACACGCTCAAGAATTCCTGCATCGTGTTGATTCTGCTGGGGTTTTCTGGAATGCTTCCACACGCTTTGCCGATGGATTCCGTTACGGATTTGGCGCGGAGGTGGGAGTGAGCACCTGCCGAACCCACGCACGCGGTCCCGTGGGACTGGAAGGACTGGTGATTCACAAGTACCTGCTTTATGGTTCCGGGCAGGGGGCAGGCGATTACGGCGTTGGTAAGAAGGAGTTCCGTCACGAACCCCTGCCCCACACGCTCCCAGAATTGGACTTGTGAAAACCAAGCTGGAAATCGCCAGAGACTGGCTTCCGCGCTACACCGGAACACCGCTTGAAGGGTTGGGCGAACATATTCTGCTCACCAATTTCTTCAACTATCTGGTGAAAATCTCCCAGCGCTTCGATACGCCGATTCTGGGGGAAGGCGGCCCGATGCAGACGGTGACCAACACGGACGGACTCACCCTCGTCAATTTCGGCATGGGTTCGGCAAACGCCGCGACAATCATGGATTTGCTGGTGGCCTGCAAACCCCGAGGTGTGCTCTTTCTCGGCAAGTGCGGGGGGCTGAAGCGATCCGCCGAGATTGGCCGCTTCATCCTCCCGATTACCGCGATCCGTGGAGAGGGCACCAGCAACGACTACACGCCCCCGGAAGTTCCGGCCCTGCCGTCTGTTCAAGCTCCACAAGTTCGTCTCGAACACGGTTTTGCAGTACCGTCAGGAGTACCGGACCGGGGTGATCTACACGACGAACCGCCGCGTCTGGGAGTGGGTGAGCAGTTCCGGGAGCGGCTGCGGCTCCTGTCCGCGATCGGGATCGACATGGAGACGGCAACCGTGTTCATCGTGGGGCACGTCAACCAGATTCCGAGGGGGGGGGCGCTGTTGCTCGTCTCGGACGCCCCAATGACGCCGGAGGGTATCAAGACGCAGGAATCCGACAAGGCTGTCACTGCCCGCTACACGGATCTGCATTTGGACATCGGCATCCGCGCCATGACCGAGATCGGTCAGCGCGGAGAGGAAATCAAGCACTTTGGCTACTGAGGTCGCATGGCTCAATTCATCGGCAAGACGGCAATGATTGTGGATGACTTTTCCACAGCACGGCGCTTCGTCCGCAACACGCTGGAGGAGTTGGAGTTCACCTGTATTGAGGCCAGCAGCGCCGCGCAGGCGCTGGATTTGCTGGAGAACGAAATTCCGGATGTGATCCTGAGCGATCTGAATATGCCGGAGAAAAACGGGATGGAACTCTTGCAGGAACTGCGGGGTCGGGACGGGTTTCAGGAGGTGCCCATCGTCCTCATGATGATGCACGAAACCGAGGCAATCCTCGCTGAAGCCGAAAACGAAAACAGCCCGATGAGCGGTCACATCGTCAAGCCCTTTGATGCCTTCACGCTCTTGAAGATATTGGACCCGCTGCTGAAGTGAGGACGGCCTCATGCCCGGCACCGCCAGAATCCGCTGCATCCAGTGTCGACACTACCAGATCACCTGGGATCCCGAACGTCCCTATGGCTGTGAAGCACTGAACTTCAAAAGCCGGATCGAACCCAGCCAGTACGTTTTTCAAACCTCCGGGGTGGCGTGCCAGAGCTTTGAGGCCAAACCGACCCGAAAACCGCTTGCTTCAGCTCGTGAATGCGACTCGTAAGTGCAACTCCACGTCTGGTGGGAAGGGGTTGGGGAGAGGGAGATTCCTAGTACAGGTGTATTGATATTAAAAAATTAACCCCGGATCACAGTGTTCGGTTCTTAACGTCTTTTACTATAAAGCAGGGGGCCATTGGGATGCAAGACAGAATTCGTGGCAAAAATGGAAAAACCTTCTAAAATCACCAGGAACCTGAAAAATACCGGAGACGAGGTGCTGGCAGGATGTGGACGGGATTGTGCGCTGACGGCGATTCTGAGCAGCCGTTTTTCCGGGTTTGGCGTAAAATTTAGACCGCCTGATCCCCGGTTTCGCCGGTGCGGATGCGGATGGCCTGGTTGAGATCAAACACGAAAATCTTTCCGTCACCGATGCGCCCCGTCTTGGCAGAGCTCGTAATCGCCTCCACGGCACGGTCCACGTCATCATCCGAGATGACAAGTTCGATTTTCACCTTGGGCAGGAAATCGACGACATACTCAGCACCACGGTAAAGCTCGGTGTGCCCGCGTTGGCGGCCAAAGCCCTTTACTTCGCTCACCGTCAACCCCTGAATTCCGATGCTGCTGAGGGCTTCCTTCACCTCTTCAAGTTTGAACGGCTTGATGATCGCTTCAATCTTTTTCATATATCCTTGGTGAGTGGAGGTGGAGAATTCTTTTTTAATTATCAGTCAGTACCTGAGTGTTTTGCAAGTTGAAACGCGCCCGAACACCGCCCGACTCTATGAAGCTGCGATCTTGCGCTTCAGCGCTTACTGCACAAAACGCAGTGCGGATCTGTTCCTTCCCGAAGCATGGAGCTGGGGCGATGTGGGGGTGCAGGCACTGGAACGCTACCTCCACCAGAGCAGGCAGGAACTGGGCTGGAGTGCCAACACCACCCACGCGCACCTGACTGCGATCCGGCATTTTTTTCGTCATCTGACTCGTAGCGGCCACCTTGACCGCAACCCCATCCAGCACTACACCCGGCAAAAAAGCGCGGGCTTGATCAAACCCCTTGAGGTTGATCCCGAAGTACTTGCATCACAACTCCAGCAACTCCCCTGCAAAACCCACAAACAGCTCGTCCAATGCCTGCTGCTGGAATTGACCTACAGCACCGGGGTCAGTGTGGCGCAGCTCTGTCGTGTGGAAAACCTTGAACTACTTCCGCAGTCCGGCAGTCTCCGCATCCATTTCCCCAAGCGGCTTCCACTGGAACGCCCACTTGGCGAACACGGGTTCTCGCTGTTGCAGCACTACCTGAAAATGCGGAAGCACTCCACGGCTCCCCAGTCCTCAGCGCCCAACCCCCAATGCCCTCCGTTTTGGGTGGATGGCGAGGGCAGGGCGTTGCTCGGTGTCCAACTGAAAAAGCTGTTGGAGAAACCGCTTCAGGAGCTTGGGGTTCCCAATGCGAACGCCCTCCGCGATGCGGGTTTGCAGCACCTTGCGGCGGCGGGAGCGGACACACGGACCCTCCAGAATTATCGGGGTTTGAAACGGCTTCAGCGAGTGCAGGATTACAAGAATCCCGCCTTTGGGGAATTGCAGGAACGCCTGCTTGCCTTCCATCCCCGTAGAGTCCCCCCGGCAAGTGCAGAAAAAAACTCGGAGTAGGCACCTCAGTGAGAAAACAGCGTGGTCTTCCAGCCGCTGTCCTCATCACCGTAGCCGTGAATCAGCAACTCGACCATTCCCGGAATCATGGCCTGGGTGGTTTCGTTGAGTTCAGCAACGGTGGTGCTGGTGGACAAGGCAGGGCGGTTCCGGATCATCTCCTCCAGTTTGCGATAGACCGCGACGAGGTGCAGCACGTCATTGGCGGCGTACTGCAACTGCTCTGTGCTGAGATCGTCCCGCATCCAGTTCGTCTGCTGCTGCTCCTTGTTCAGCTCGATCCCCAGCAGTTCCTTGCAGAGATCCTTGAGTCCGTGGGACTGGGAGTAGGTGCGGATCAGCCTGCTCATCACTCGGGTGCAGCGCAACGGGTTCACGTCGATTCCGTAACGGACCTTGAGGAAGCCCACATCCGAAAGCGCGAAGTGAAACACCTTGATCACGTCCGGATGGGTGAGGAGGGTCTTGAGGTTGGGCGGGCATTCCGGCTGCGGGCGCACGAGCGCAACCCGCTGCTCGTCATCGCCCACTTGAATCAGACAGAGGTCGTCGCGGTAGAGCCGCAGGCCGTGCATCTCGCAATCCACCGCAATCAACGGTTTCGTGAGGTAAGCTTGCAGGTATTCGTCCGGCAGGTCCGGAAGGATTTCGTAGTCCGCCATTTCATGCCTCTAAGGAGTGTTGCCAAATCACTATAAACGGATCACGCCAAAAACACCACCTATTCCGCTGGCACGGCTTATATGTGCGTTATTCTCTATTATCGCACATATAAAATTATCGGAAAATACTGACCGGGCTTTGTTGACTGGATGAGTGTTTTCAATCGGAAGGCAGCATCGGATGAGATCGTGACACCAGCGTTCGTGCCTGCTGAAACTCAGCGTGTGGGATTCGGGCTTCGTGTTTTCCGGGGGTCTTCCATGAATTGTGCCCAAAGCTCACCGCCCGGGGTGCGGGCCAGCGTGATCTTGACCGCCGACATGATTGGAACCGAAAGCAGCATCCCCACCACCCCCCAAAGCCACCCCCAGAAGATGAGGGACAGCAGTACCACAAGTGGGGAGAGGTTGAGGCGATCCCCCAACACCATCGGTTCAATGACGTTTCCCACCAGAAACTGTAGCACCCCCAAACTGGCGAGGACGAGCAAAACCAGTGAGATCGAGTCCAATTGAATCACGGCCAGCAGCACGGGGGGGATGATCGCGAGCAGGGAGCCCACGGTTGGGATGAAGTTGAGCATGAAGGTGAGGAAGCCCCAAAACACGGCGAACTCGACACCAAACAACCACAGAATGAGGGTGGTGGAGAGTCCCGTGACCGCAGAGACCATCGTTTTGATGTTGAGGTAGCTGAGCACCGACTCGTTGATCTGTGCCATGATTTCAAGCACTTGTCGGGATCGTTCTCCTTGCAACAACCTCTGGATGCGGATGGAAAAGGCCTCGCGTTCAAACAGCAGGTAAATCATGAAAAGCAGCACCAACGCCAAATTCCCCAAAAAATCCAGAGTCTGCACAAATCCGGAACTGAGCATCGAGGTGAGCGTTTCTGGTTGCAGGTAAGTGAACCAGTTTTGATCGCCCTTGAGAAATTCCAACTCGGAGCGCTCCAGCCCCAACCAGTTCAGCAAATCACTCAATAATTCGTCGAGTCGTGCTTCATAGTGTGGAAGTGACTTGCCCAGCGCGAGCAGGTTGTGCGTGACGAGGCGACTCAAACCCAGCACTCCCAGAGTCGTGACCCCGATAATCACAGGAACCCGGAAGATCCCCGGAACTTTCATCCGAATCAACACCCGGTTGAGGGGTTCCGTCAGGTAAACGAGCAGGATGGCAAGGGCGAGAGGGATGAGGAGTTCGCGGAGCAGGTGGAGTCCGCTAATGAAGATAGTGATGGTTAGAAAAGGAAGGGCGGTTTTATTTAACATAATATTTTACATGTCATCGATAATGATTCTGGGCAAAACTTTTGACTCAACCCATGCTCTGGATTTTCTTTTTGCAATCGTCCCTCCCGGCAAAGAAAAATGTTGTCAGAAAAAGAAAACTTATCGTTCAGGGATTCCGGTGAACGGAGTCACTTGCTGAACACCTCTTCGAGCGGAGCCGCCCCCCCGGATTTGTTGACACGCACTTTCCACGACCACTGGTTCTGCGGATCACTGCTGAGTTGTCCGGAGCGCCCCCGTCCGTCCGGTGCAAACTCCGCCTCCGACAGCACTGCTGGTTTGCCCGTGACCGGATGAATGCCCTCAACCCGCACTTGCAGATGTTCAAAGCTGTTGTGCCGGGGATCGTCCGGACTCATGGAGCGCTGCAAATCCTGTGCGGCCCGCATGGCAAGCTGCGCCATCTCCTGCGGGGTGACGGGTTCAGTGACACGAACCACGACCTTGAGCCGCGATCGCGTTGAAATCGAGCGATCCTCGGTGGACTCCACGGAATAGGCAGGCAGTGGCTTGAGCTTGGGTTCCGGTTTCTGGCGGCTCATCCACTCAGACAGCAGCAGCAGCAGCAAAACCAGTAACAATCCGATGAGCAAAATCCCAAAACGGGCAAACCGGCCACGCAGCCAGGGCACCATACGGGTGAGCGGTTTGTAAATCTGTGGAATCGCCAAGACCCCCAACCCCAGCAGGATCAATCCGGCAGGCAGGTGGAACAACGCCAACGCCGCCCCCGCCAGGATCGCAACGACGGGCCCTGCATAATCGGCAATCTGCTTGGCGGTCTCGCCCACCGATTCGCTCAACACGCTCACCTGAACCGCAGTGTCATCCCCCGGTCCACCGCCGCCCTTGGCTGTCGATAGTTGCGGAGGCTTGGGCACGTCCTTCGTGGCGGGCGGTGGGGGTTGGGTTTCCTGCTCGTCCACTCGTGCCGGAACGTAAAGCGTCGTGCACCAGATGTATTCAGAGTTGAGACGGCTCTTGCATTTGGAACTCGGAATGGGGAGCCGCAGTTTGGCCGACTTTGCACTCAAGACCTTCTTGTGCATTTTGTGACACTCCCCGCAACACGCGCTGGCGTTGATCTTGAGCTTCTCCGCACCCTCCAGTTCCAGCGCGTTGATGCGGCACTGGTGCGAGAGTTGCTGCTCCTTGAAAGAGTCCTGACCCCGGCGGTCCTTGAAAATCGCGTGGCACCAGTACGCAATCTGCTTGTCCACCCACTCGGTCGCCTGCTCGATGCGCTCCTGCAAAAGCGCCTCGACCACTGTATCCTGCGCCGACTGGGATTTGTCCCCGCCAGAGAGTTCTTTGCGCTTCTGCTGGTACGCCTTGTCGCTGATGCCGTAACTTTGCAGTTCTTCGGAGATCGGAACCATGAACAGTGGGTCTTATGCCTATTGTCTTATGCCTATTAATGAACAGTGCTCGGTCAGCCTGCCGTCTTGCTCCTTTGGCTGGGAACAGTTATCTGTTTTCAGTAAAGTCAGGAGTCAGGAGGTGCAACACAACCAGCCTGCCGACAACCGACAACTGTTCATCATGCAAGAGAATCACCAATGAGCCAACGCAATCCTCCACTGCTGGCTGTCCCCGGATTCCAGTGGCTGGGCCTGAACATCGGCATCAAGGATGACACGCTTGATTTCGGTGTGGTCGCGTCCGAACGCGAATGCACCGCCGCCGCCGTGTTCACACGCAACAACTTTCCCGGAGCACCGGTGATTGTGGGGCGAGAACTCATCGCAGATGGACGTTTGCAGGCCATCGCCGTGGTCTCCAAAAACGCGAATGTCGCCACCGGCGCACGGGGTCTCGAACACGCCCGCAGCCTGAGTCGTTGGGTTGGGAAACAGTTGGGACTCCCGGAAACGCTGGTGCTGCCGAGTTCAACAGGAGTGATCGGTGTGCTGCTTCCCATCGAGCGCATCGAACAGGGTTGTCGGCAAATCCGGGAAAACCTCGGGGTTGACACGCAATCCCTGGAACGCTTTGCCCGTGCGATCATGACCACTGACCGCTGGCCCAAGTGGTTCTGCACCCGTGTCGGCCCGGCCACCCTCGTTGGAGTGGCAAAGGGCGCGGGCATGATCGAGCCGAACATGGCCACCATGCTCTCCTATTTTGTCACCGATGCCCAACTTCCAGCGGAGCGTCTGGACTCCTTGCTCCGGAATGCGGTCAACCGCAGTTTCAACCGCATCTCCATTGACTCCGACACCTCCACGAGCGACACTGTGGCCCTGCTCGCCAACGGACTGTCCGGACCTGTGGATGAAGTGGAATTCGCGGAAGCTCTCAACGAAGGCTGCACCTTCCTCGCCAAGGAGATTGTGCGCAACGGAGAGGGCGTCACCAAGACCCTCGAACTGACCGTCTCCGGAGCAGATTCTCAGGAAATGGCCGTCCGGATTGGACGCTCCATCCTCAACTCACCTCTCGTCAAAACCGCCTTCCATGGAGGTGATCCCAACTGGGGACGCATCGTCATGGCAGTCGGCAAAGTCTTCGAGCATCCGGTCTCCCTCGATGATCTGGAAATCCGCGTCCCCACCGATTCTGGAACCCTGCGGATCAACAATGCCCTCGTCAATGCCGGAACCGTGG
Source organism: Deltaproteobacteria bacterium (assembly GCA_002726945.1). Taxonomy (GTDB): domain Bacteria; phylum SAR324; class SAR324; order SAR324; family NAC60-12; genus UBA8110. The sequence continues at coordinate 16,040 of PBTB01000139.1, forward strand.
ACCTCGACCTGCTGAGAACACGACTTCAGGCCGATGAGGTGCAGCTTGAAATCTTGGTCGGAAACGGCAATCATCAGGAAACCTTCTGGGGTTGTGACCTCTCGCAGGAGTTTGTTGCGGAAAATGCGTTTTACACCACCTGAATGAAGACGACGAGCCGTATTGATGATTACCGGACTTGACCACATCAACATTGAAACCACCGATCTCGACGGCACCATCCGCTTTTACGAGGAGGTGCTTGGATTGCGGAACGGGACGCGCCCCCCCTTCACATTTCCGGGAGCGTGGCTCTACTCCGGAGAGCAGGCGGTGGTTCACCTCGTTGGTGTGGACGACCCTGCAGGCACCTCCACGGGACCGATCAACCATGTTGCCCTGCTTGCCAACAATTTTACGGCCTGTAAAGCTCGGCTCGACGAGCAAGCCCAGCCCTACGAGCAACGAATGGTTCCAGATTCGAACATCCGGCAGTTGTTCGTGAACGATCCGAATGGTGTCCGGCTGGAACTTAACTTTCATGGCGATTAGCGTTTTCATCCCAGTGCTGTAAACCCGAAAAAAAAACCTGCAACACCCCATGAATCAGAAAACCATTTTGACCGCCGTGGGTTCCGCAATTCTTATCATCGGCTTCGTTTATTTTTCAAAGACCGATCGCACCCTGCTGACGGGCACAGATTCGAAAACTCCAAAAAATCCGGCACTTGCGGCCTGCGACGAGGCCATTTCCAAGGAATTGGGCAGCCCCATTGAAAGCAGTGCCCTCACTGCCTCAATCCGGAAACTGGACAACCTCACCCTCGTCACACGAGGATTTAGTTATTCCGACGGCAAGGGTTCGGCGATCTGCCGGGTTTTTGAATCTGGTGTTGAGGTGATGATTGAGATTGAGGAATAGATAGAGCAATCCTGACAGGGAGATGATATGGTTGATTTGATTATAATAAGTTAACATAATATTTACCATATTTAAATCAGGATTTCACTCCCCTTTTCGGACGGCTCCCGTTATAGTGGGTTTTTAACATTCGGCATCACCGTATCCGTTCCTAGCTTCCTCACCGTTCCTTGATCCTGAAGTTCACGATTCTACTCCTGATCGGAGTGGCGCTGCCCTTTGCTTTGAACTACGGCGTAGCCCATCTGATTTTCTGGTTCCATTATCGCTCCACCATCCACACCAATGAGTGGTTCTGGGACAATGAATTGGACGATCATGACCGCGAGCGCATCGCCTGGGAGGAATCCTACCACCACGGACGCCTGATCGCGGCCATCCTCACTGCGGCCTACTTCCTCATCATCGGGTTTTTCATTTATCGAAAACTCTTTTCGAATTGATTCCACGCCTGATTTGAACGTGCATTTGCACGGCTCCGTCCTGCTATAGTAAAATCCGTTAAAAATCGAACACTATGATATAGGTAAATATTGTTTAATATCAATTGTTTGACTGTTTGTATCCCAGTCTAAATTTGTCCTATAACTAGTA
>PBTB01000140.1 GCA_002726945.1 Deltaproteobacteria bacterium
ATGAGTCAAACCGTCCCTCGACCCTGTCTGCCGACAGGCAGGGAAAAGCATCCAGAGGCTCCGTCAGACTTTTTCAGCAGACCCTAACTAACTGTTAAATGAATTTATATGAAATTTCAGTTATTTAGTACCTGCTCAATGTGGCAATAAGGTCTAATATGAATCCTTCCGATCCAGCTAGCCTTGCTCACGTCCGGCCTCGTGAAGACCAATGCTTCACGGACGATGACCTTCATTTCCTTGAAGACCACCTGCAAAACACTGCACAGCTAGCACAAGTACAAGCGAATAAATTTGGCTTCGGCGACTGGGCATCTCTTGCTGGAATTTGGCACGATCTCGGAAAGTATCGTGCCGCCTTCCAACAGATGATCCGCAAGGAGAGCGGCTACGATCCCAAAGCCCACCTCGAAGGACAGCCCGGAAGGGTGAATCACTCGACTGCTGGGGCACTCCATGCCCTCGAAAAGCTGGGACCAGCGGGACGGGTGCTGGCCTATTGCATCGCCGGGCATCACGCTGGACTGGCGAACTGGCACGGCAACGAGGCGCATCGAGGGCTGAGCGAGCGGCTTGAGCAGGAGAAGCACTTGCTGCCTGAAACCCTCAAGGCTGACATCCCGAATTCCATCCTGAAACCCTTGCCGCCCACAAGCCGTCCTCCCAAGGGGGCCGATCTCGCCTTTTGGATTCGGATGCTCTTCTCCTGTCTTGTTGATGCGGACTTTCTCGACACCGAACGCTTCATGGATGAAGAGAAATTCCAGAAGCGTTCTGTCTATCCGGCGTTGAAGGATTTGCTCCCGGTGTTTGAGCGACACATGACAGACGTGGTACTTGCCGGAGCCAAGAACACTTCGGTCAACCACATCCGCCGCGAAGTGCTGGAGCAGTGCCGGAGTGCAGCGGGGCAGGAGCCGGGCTTCTTCTCGCTCACCGTCCCCACGGGTGGCGGCAAGACGCTTTCCTCGCTGGCCTTTGCGTTGCGCCATGCCGTCCGGCACGAAAAACAACGCATCCTCTACGTTATTCCCTACACCAGCATCATTGAGCAAACCGCCGATGCGTTCCGCAAGATTTTTGGGGGCACGGTGTTGGAACACCACAGCAACCTCGATTCCAAGCACGAGACGGTTCACAGTCGCCTTGCCTCCGAAAACTGGGATGCACCGCTGATCGTCACCACCTCGGTGCAGTTCTTCGAATCGCTGTACGCCAACCGCACCAGTCGCAACCGCAAGCTGCACAACCTTGTCAACAGCGTGGTCATCCTCGACGAAGCACAACTGCTCCCGCCGGACTTCCTCGAACCGTGCCTGCACGCCTTGCGTGAACTCAAGAACCACTACGGCGCCAGCATCGTCCTCTGCACCGCCACGCAACCTGCGCTGGAGCCGCGTTCCGGCTTCGGCTGGAAGTTCACGGGTTTGGGAGAGCAGCCCAAGGAGATTGTTGCTGATCCCCAACAGCTACAGCAGCGACTCCGGCGTGTTCGTTTCCGGATTCCCGCTGACTTCAACCAGCCCACCTCGTGGGATAAGTTGGCCAAGGAACTGTCCGAGCATCCGCAGGTGCTGTGCATCGTCAACAAGGCCCGCACGGACTGCCGCGAACTGCACGAACTGATGCCGGAAGGAACCCTGCACCTCTCCGGGCTGATGTGTGGGCAGCATCGCAGCGACAAGATCGATGAAATCCAGCAACGCCTCAAAAATAAAGAATCCGTGCGTGTGATCAGCACCCAGCTTGTGGAAGCCGGGGTGGATGTCGATTTCCCGGTGGTCTATCGCGCCCTTGCCGGACTCGATTCCGTCGCTCAGGCTGCAGGCCGCTGCAACCGCGAGGGTGAGCTTCCGAGACTCGGCGAAGTGGTGGTGTTTGTGCCGCCAAGCAAGCCACCAATCTCACTGCAAGCGGCAACGGACTTGGGGAAGGAATGCCTGCAAGCCAATCCGGACGATCCCCTGAGTTTGGAGGGCTTCACCCGCTACTTCGAGCAACTGTACTGGAGCAAGGGAGAGGGGTTGGACAAGCACCGAATCCTTGCCCATTTCAAACCCAATCCCGAATGGGCCTTTGCTTTCCGAAGCGCGGCGGAGAAGTTTCGCCTCATCTCAGATGACTCCGAAACCCTGTTGGTTCCTTGCCAGAATGACGACCTGCTGGAGCAACTGAAGCGCGGGAATCTGGATCGTTGGTTGCTCCGCAAACTCCAACGCTACGCCGTCAGCATTTATCCGGAAGAACTGAAACGGCTCCACCTTGCGGGTGCCGCCGAGGAAATCTTCCCAGGATTGAATATTTTGACAGACCCCAACCGTTACCACGTCGTGAAGGGGCTGCTGCTCCCGGAAGGGGGCGGGGTTCCCGTCTATGCCCCGGATGATCTTGTTGCATGAATCAAGACCCTGTTCCACTACGCCTCACAGACCACGCGAAGGCACAACTCACGGAAGAGGGATCCTGAAGATTTGGTTCGGGAAGCGATTGCTGCTCCCGATGGAGCCCACGAAGGTCGTTTTCCCCGAACCGTTCTCGTCAAGCACTACTTTGATGAAAAGCTGAATCTTGCTATGTTGATCCGTGTGGTGGTGAAATTCACTGAAAAAGAAGCGGTGGTGGTGACGCTCCACAAAACCTCGCAATTCCGAAAATACCTGCCGGAGTGAACCAATGCTACAACTCGGAAGTGGACATCCTCACCATCCGACTATGTGAAACCGAGATTGAGGAAAGTAACGAAATACGCCCCGGTGTGATCGCCGATTTTTCCCCGGACGGCAGAGTGGTGGGTTTCGAGATCATGGATGCCTCCGCATGGGTTGACCTACAGTCCGTTCAGGGCATTTCTCCCCCCTTTGGTTCCGGCCTCGTCTCGTGAAGCTCCTTTTTTCGCATAAAAAGAATTGCTGTTTCTTGTTGAGCTGGCTTAGGCTCTTCAAAAAGTTCCACGAGTTGACAACCAAACAACAAGGAGATGTCATGCCCACATCCTTTCCAGTTTCTCCAGTTCTTGTCTCCGGAGAACACGCCTGCTTCACGCGCCCGGAGATGAAGGTAGAGCGCGTATCTTATGAGGTGATGACCCCGTCTGCGGCGCGAGGCGTTTTGGAAGCCATCCTCTGGAAGCCTGCCATTCGCTGGGTTGTGACGGGGATTGACGTTTTGAAGCCGATTCGGTGGATCACACTGAGGCGTAACGAGGTCGGCAAGGTTATTCCAGCGGGTTCCGCGAGAACGGCGATGACCCAGGGTACTGGAAAAATGGCACTCTACGTAGAAGACGAGCGCCAGCAAAGAGCAGGCTTGTTTCTAAGGGACGTGGCCTACGTCATCCACGCCCATTTCGAGTTGACCGAGAATGCCCGTGAAGGGGACACCATGATTAAGTTTGCCGAGATGTTCAAGCGGCGCCTTGCCAAGGGTCAATGCTTCCATCGCCCCTACTTGGGATGCCGAGAATTTGCGGCACATTTTGAGCCGATCCAAGCAGACTCAAAGGACATCGAACCCATCAAGGAAAACCGCGACCTTGGCTGGATGTTCTACGACTATGACTATTCCGGAAGTACACCCACACCCTGTTTCTTCCATGCCAACCTCGATCAGGGACGAATGGCTGTGCCCGAACTCAACAGCGAGGAGGTGAGATCATGATCCTCCAAGAACTGCACAACTATTATGAACGGAAAAGAAAATCCGATCCGAAATCTTTAGCCCCTGAAGGTTTCGAACTTATAAAGATCTCATTCATTATTGTCCTAACTCAAGATGGGCGTTTAGCTGGACTTCAAGACGTCCGGGAGGAAGAGGGTCAGAGTAACAAAGGTGTGAAAATGCTTTTGCCTGCATCAGTCAAACGTGCCAGCGCAATCAAGCCCAATCTTCTCTGGGATAATTTGGAGTACACCCTAGGCATACCCCGGAGCAGCATTGAGAAGGCAGAAGAGGAAATAAAGAAACGATGTAAAGAAAACGAGGAAGTCTTTAACATTCAAAAGGCCTATCGGGAGTTCGCTTCATCCTTGATTCCAGATGTCGCAAACCCCAAGCACAAGGCTTTTGTAGCAGAGATCAAGTCGTGGGAATTGTCTTACGACCCAGGAGTGTGTGCCGTGCTTGAGTTCTTAAACAGCACAGCATTGAAAGGAATTTCTCAAGAACAAAATTGGCCAGAGGCGCTGAGAGCAAAAGGCAATCTATCCTTCCAGCTTCAAGGAGATTTGGAACTGATTTGCCAACGCACAGAGGTACGACTGGCGATCGAGTCTAAATTAGCCCAAGGAACAGGCAATGGGAACTTTTGTCTGGTTCAAGGTCATGCAGACTCACTGGCTGAAATCCATCCCTCGATAAAAGGTGTCCGGGGTGGTCAACCTACGGGAGGTAACATCGTTTCCTTCAACGCGCCTGCCTTTTGCTCGCAGGGCAAGGAGCAGGGGGCCAACGCCACGGTGGGCCGTTCTGCTGCCTTCACCTACACCACCGCTCTCAACCACCTGCTGCGCTCCGGCTCCACTCAGCGGTTGCAAGTGGGTGATGCCAGCACCGTCTTCTGGGCGGCAGATGATACGGCGATGGAGGATGCCTTTGGCAATGCTTTTGCCGATGACCCCGATTGCAATGTGGATGAGGTTCGTGGTGCGCTCACCTCCTTGTACCGAGGGAGCCTGAGCTTGAAAGAAGGTTCGATCCGTTTCTTTGTGTTAGGGCTGGCCCCCAATGCTGCTCGGATTTCCGTGCGCTTTTGGCACACTGGTACGGTGGCGGAATTGGCAGAGCGTCTGGATAGTTATTTCGAGGATCTGCAAATCGTTCATGCGCCGCAGGAAAACGGCTTCCTGCCGCTCGGCAAGTTGCTGCGCAACACCGCTGTCCAATACAAAAGCGACAACATCAACTCGCGCATGGCAGGCGAGTTGATGCACGCTATTCTTTCCGGGACGCCCTATCCGCGCTCTGTTCTCAATGCTGTGATCGGGCGTATCCGGGCCGATCAGAGCGTGTCTTTTCCCCGCGCTGCGTTGCTCAAGGCATGGCTTAACCGTCAACGGCGTTTTTATTCCACCTCAGACCAGGAGATGCTTATGGCACTCGATCCCGACAACACCAACCCCGGCTACCGCCTCGGACGGCTTTTTGCCGTGCTGGAAAAAGCGCAGGAGGAAGCCATCCCCGGAGCCAACGCAGGCATCCGGGACCGCTACTACGGCGCGGCTTCCAGCACTCCCGTTTCAGTTTTTCCTATTCTTTTGAAAAACTATCCGCACCATATCGGTAAATTGCAAGTAGGCAGGAAAACCAATCTCGAAAAATTGGTGCAAAGCATCACGCTTGAACTTCAAGCTTTCCCGAAAGTTTTGAAACTCGAAGATCAGGGGCGTTTCGCCCTTGGTTACTACCACCAGCGTCAGGATTTATTCACCAAGAAAGAGAAAGAACCCTCATCCGGAGGCACGGAATCCGCCGCTCCAATCCAACCTGAACTCGTTTGAAAAGAGGCATCATGACCAACGCCATCCAGAACCGTCACGATTTTGTACTGCTCTTTGATGTGAAGAACGGCAACCCCAACGGCGACCCCGACGCAGGCAACCTGCCGCGTCTTGATCCTGAAACAGGGCGCGGTCTTGTCACCGATGTCTGCCTAAAGCGCAAAGTGCGCAACTATGTCGGATTACTGAGGGAGGAGAAACCTCCATTTGAAATCTACATCAAGGAAAAGGGGGTGTTAAACAACCAGCATCTGCGGGCCTATCAAGAACTTAAATTGAAACCTGTGTCCAAGAAACTTCCCAAAGATGAGGATAAAGCAAGAGAGCTCACACTGTGGATGTGTAAGAACTTCTATGATATTCGAACTTTTGGGGCGGTAATGTCTACTGAAGTCAATGCTGGCCAAGTTCGAGGCCCAGTCCAATTGACCTTTGCCCACAGTATTGACCCTATCGTATCATTGGAGCATAGCATCACCCGTATGGCTGTGACGAATGAGAGGGATTTAGAAAAAGAGAGAACCATGGGCCGCAAGTTCACGGTTCCCTACGGACTCTACCGCACCCACGGCTTCGTCTCTGCACCGTTGGCGGAGCAGACCATGTTTTCTGAAGATGACCTTAAATTGCTTTGGGAGGCGTTGAATAACATGTTTGAGCATGACCGCTCTGCTGCACGGGGGGAGATGGGAACGGTTGCTCTGATTGTCTTCCGGCACGAAAGCAAGCTGGGAAACGTTCCTGCACGTAGTCTTTTTAATCGAGTCAAGGTACAAGCGCGCAATCCGGAAACACCCCCCCGCGACTTCTCGGACTATGAAGTGGCCGTGGATGAATCGGATTGGCCGGGTGGTGTGGACCTGATCCGTCCCTAAACGTGACCATCTCCGAAGAGGACTGGGTGCCGATCTCTGCGCTTCAGCATTTCAGTTACTGTCCGCGTCAGTGTGCACTGATCCATGTGGAGCAGGTCTTTGAGGAAAACCTGCACACGATGCGCGGGCAGGCGGTGCATCGCTTGGTGGACACCCCGGACACGAGCCGCGAGCGTGGGGTGCGGGTCGAGCGTGCGTTGCCGCTGTACTCGCGGCGGCTTGGACTGACGGGCAAGGCGGATGTGGTGGAGTTTGGGACGGACGGAACGGCATACCCGGTCGAGTACAAGCACGGACCGAGACGCGAGAAGCTGCACGACGATCTCCAGCTTGCCGCACAGGCGTTCTGTCTGGAGGAAATGACCGGAAAGGTTGTTCCGGAAGGAGCGCTCTTCCACCACAGTTCGCGCAGGCGACGCACGGTACAAATCACCGCCAAGCTGCGCCAACTGGTGGAGGCACTGGTGCCACAAGTTCGGGAGATGCTGCGCTCCAATCGGTTGCCCCCTCCGGTCAACGATTCCCGCTGCCACAACTGCTCGCTGCTGGACCTCTGCCAGCCGAAGCTGCTCAGTGCGACCCGGCAACTTGCTCAGGAGTTGTCCCACTTGTTCAAGGTGGAGGAAGAGTCCTAAGGCAACAAATCAAGGAACCAAGGAGGAACAATGCGCAAGCAGACGATCACTTACAGTTCACCAGTGGATGCCCTAGTGGCGGTGGCCAAGCGGTTGAGCAACTATGAAAGCCGCCAGCAGATGGAGTCCGAGGAATTCTATCAGTGCTATTGCCAAGGGCAGCTTGGGGATGATGCGGTTTTCATTGAGTGGGCCAACGATTATCGGCACTATCTGGCACTGAGGCAGGAGCTTGATGAGCGTTTGAACCATGCCGCATAGCCTGCTGTCCGCCTACCTTTCCGAGGTCGAGGATCGACTTGAACGGCTTCAGGATGGGTATGTGGAACAGTACTCGGAGGAAATCCTTGCACCGCAGCGAGTCAACCTGAGAGTGCGCATCCGCTTTGTGCCAGGCCCCCTCCTGCAAATCAACGAAGCCCTCGTGGTGGAAGACGACCAACTGCTCTGGCTTGATTACCGCTACCACTGCCAAGATGCGAAAAACCGCCTGATCTTCCGCTACGATTCCACCCCACACTTCCCCGATCTTGACACGTTCCCGCACCATAAGCACCTTTCGGATCGAGTTGAAGCGGCAAGCAAACCCTCTGTCTTGGAGGCGATTGAAGAGGCTCAGGCGGCTGGCAGCGTCCGGGACGAGGAAGGTGCATGAAGCAACTGCTCAACACGCTCTACGTCACCCTTCCGGATGCGTGGCTGCGGCTGGAGGGGGAGACCGTGGTGGTGGAAGTGCAGCACGAGAAGAAGCTGCAAGTGCCGCTGCATCATCTCGGCAGCATCGTCGCCTTTGGGAACACGATGCTCTCGCCGCAGTTGCTGCGACGCTGCATGGAGGACGGACGAGGTGTGGTGGGACTGGACCGCAACGGACGCTTCATGTACCGCGTCGAGGGTCCGGTGAGCGGCAACGTGCTGCTGCGCCGCGCCCAGCACGAGGCGCATGGCGACCCGGAACGTGCGCTTGGCCTCGCCCGCGCCTTTGTGGCCGGAAAGCTCCAGAACGCCCGGCAGGTGCTGCTGCGTGGTTCCCGTGATGCCAAGACAGAGGACGACCGTGCTTCCTTGAAAGCGGCGGCGCAGGAATTGGCAAAATCCATCCGGGAACTGCCGAGGAAACGTGCCCCGGAGAGCTTGCGTGGCTTGGAAGGGGAGGCCTCGAAAACCTACTTTGCGGCCTTCACCACACTGATGCGTCCGGAGGCCCGCGAGACCTTCGCCTTCACCGAGCGCACCCGGCGACCGCCCCGCGATCCCGTCAACGCCCTGCTCTCGTTTCTCTATGTGCTGCTGACCCACGATTGCCGTTCGGCGCTGGAGGGCGTGGGACTCGACCCGCAGATCGGCTTTTTCCATGTGCTACGCTCCGGCAGGCCCTCGCTGGCGCTGGACACGGTGGAGGAGTTCCGCCCAATCCTGGCCGACCGACTGGCGCTCACCCTCATCAACCGCGAGCAAGTGAAATCTGGAGATTTTGAGAAGCGCGAGGGCGGGGCGGTGTATCTGAGCGAATCCGGGCGCAAGACCGTTATTGCCGAGTACCAGCGCCGCAAGCAGGACGAGGCGAAGCATCCCCTGCTCAAGCAAAAAGTGCCCTTCGGACTGCTGCCGCATCTCCAGGCCCGGCTGCTGGCCCGCACCCTGCGCGGCGAAACCGAGGGCTACCTGCCCTTCCTGATGAAGTGACTGATGCTCATTCTCGTCAGCTACGACGTTTCGACCGTGGAAAAGGAAGGTCGCCGCCGCTTGCGTCGCGTGGCCAAAGCCTGCCAGAACTTCGGGCAGCGTGTGCAGTTCTCCGTGTTCGAGTGCCAAGTCAACGAGATGCAGCGCGAGGAACTGGAGCGCATCCTGCTGGAGATCATTGACGAGGACGAAGACAGCCTGCGCTTCTACCGCCTCACCGAACCGCTGGAGAAGCACCGTCAGGAATACGGAAAGAAAAAAGCAGTGGACTTTGAAGACGTGTTGCTGCTCTGAGCGCGAACCCCAAGCTCCGGCCAAATTCCGGGAGGGTTCGCGCCCACCGCAACTCATTGAAATACAACGACTTGAGCGGTAATTCACGCCGCGAAAGCAGAACTGGGCCACTCTCAGCAGAGAGTTCGCGTCAGTTCGTAAAAAAACCTAATAAATTCAATATATTGAATGTGTTAGTGTTTCGTCCGGGCTTCGGCTCGGACGCGGATTGAAACAAATATGCGATCCAGCCTCGGAACTCATCGGTAGACAGTTTCGTCCGGGCTTCGGCTCGGACGCGGATTGAAACAAAAATACGAGCCTGTAACGACTACCCCTGCTGGGTTTCGTCCGGGCTTCGGCTCGGACGCGGATTGAAACCCCTCTGAATCCGGCCACTCTGGCACCAGCAGAACGTTTCGTCCGGGCTTCGGCTCGGACGCGGATTGAAACATGTGACCTCTATTGGTGCAACGAAGTGCTTTCGTTTCGTCCGGGCTTCGGCTCGGACGCGGATTGAAACACTGAA
>PBTB01000141.1 GCA_002726945.1 Deltaproteobacteria bacterium
TAGACTGGGGAAAAACAGTCAAAAAATTGATATTAAACAATATTTTTATAGATCATAGTGTTCGATTTTTAACGGATTTCACTATATCTCTCAAGCTCGCCCTGCTCATCATCGGCCTTGTGGCTGTGCTGCCCTTCGCACTGGGGTGGCTTTACTACATGTTCGACCCGCACGGCAAGAAAACCCCTTCTGCTTAGTCCGCCACGCCAGCGCCCACTCTTCTCCAAACCCACAACGCCACCGCTGTGGAGAGGATGAAGTTCGAAAAGAGCAGGGGGTAGTGTTGTGTGAAACCTGTGAGCCGCACAAGTGGCATCACGAGAAACACATCAACCGCCAGATTCCACAGAATCCAGTAAACCAAGAGCAGGAAGCGGACGCGCTCGGTGTTCCGACTCAAGGACTCGTCCATGGAAGCTTGCCCCGCCTCGTCTGCGGGAGATTTGGGCTGAGGTTCGGTTGTGGTCGTCATGTTTTCGTTCGGAGATTGTCAATCAGGAAAAGCACCAGTTGTTTGGGACCATGAACCCCGTCCACCAGCGTTTGCTCAATGTCGGCGGTCTTCGGTGGCCCGGAGATGCCGAGATCGGCGTTGTCGAACTTGTGGCGCAACACCTTTTCGCCTAGGTCCGACTACGGGGCTCAGAGTGACTGATCCTTGGGAAGCTGTTTCTCGAAGAAGCCAGGGCGTTTGTGTCCAGATTCGTTATGATCCGAATGGAAGCTTTTATCCTTCGGAACCTCTTTCTCAAAAAACTTATTGACGGGTTCCTCATTGAGTAGGGAGGCTTTTTCCTCATCCTCGACCTCCTCCCCAAGCACCTTCAACTCATCTAGGCTTTTGACCAGCTTTTGGTGCAGTTCCGGGATGCCGCGTTCGCCGGCGATCTTGCTCAGCAACCCAATCACCATTTCAAGATTGGAGGTGTGACTGCGGGATAACGGGTGCCCGAGCCTTGGCATGTACTGGTGGAAGGTTTGCGTGAGCAAGCCAAACTCACGGACGCAGACGGCTCGCTCCTGTCGGGTTCCCGTGCGTCCCAGCAGTTTTAGAGACTGCTTGAGGATCGACATCGCCGTTTCCAACTGCTCGGAAATCTGGGATTCCAGTTCCCGCTGACCTGCGGTGAACGCGACCATTTGCAGGCGAGCTTGCTTGCGGAGCAGGATGCTCCGGTGGCAACCGGCGATGGGGAGTTGCTTGTGAACCTTCTCAAGAATACCATGCATGCGCTCGTGGCAGTGCCTGGCCAGCGGCAGGTTCCCCAGCACCTCGGCGAGCGCCCCGAACTTCCGGACCACCTCATCCCGACGGAGACGCCCGGTCTCCAGTACGCTGGGGAGATCAATGACAAAGTCGTTGTCAATGGACCGGAGCTTGACGTTCTTGGCGATTTCCTTGAGGTACCAGATGCCTTTGCGCTGAGTGGAGCCTTCTCCGGAAGCAGCGGCCTCGCTGCCCACGACTTCATCAAGCGTCAGGGTGAGGCTTTCCAGATAGCGGTGCTGGGCGAGTTGGGCCAACCGCAAGTTATCGACGTTGAGCACACCCAATTCGACCTCCAAGAAGCAGAGCACAAGGGCATCCCTGAAGATGAGTGGATTATCGGTGACGGGATGCTTGAGGGCGTGCTTGACCAGATCCAGCCGGGCTTCGGAGTTCCGAGGGTTTGTCTGGATGCGTTGGACGAGTTTGGGCCCCCCTCGGAATCCGGAGAGTTCCACCAGTCGTCCACCCGAGTGGTCCAGTTCCGTGGTGGTAGCGGTTTGCTTGCGCAGCTCCGCTACCTTGCGGAACACAGCGGACTTCGGGGCGTTCTTTTCCTGATTGCGAACTTGAGAGAGGAGTTTTTCCACCGCCGCTCCCAAGGTCGGGAAAAACGACAGGGGATTCTCAAACTCTCCAAGTTTTTTGATCTGATCGACGTCCGTGATCGCGGTCATGGTCGGCGTTCAGGTTGAAGTGAAGGGTGCGTCAAGGTTCGGGGAGGGTCCGGTAGTAGTCTAAAACATAGCGGGTCCCGCTCCAAAGGGAAATCGCCGTGGCGGTCCACAGCATCCCCAAGCCTAGCTCATGACAGGGAATCCACAAGACTTCATAGTGGAGGATGAGCAAGCCCACTGCGATCATCTGCGAAATGGTTTTCACCTTCCCTCCGGAACTGGCTGCAATCACCAAGCCTTCCGCCGCTGCCACCCCCCGCAGTCCTGTGACTGCCAGCTCTCGTGCAATGAGCAGGATCACTGGCAGAGCAGGAGTCCGGTCCATCTCCACCAGCAGGATCAGTAGCGCGGCGATCAGCAGTTTGTCGGCAATCGGATCCAGCAGGATGCCGAGTTTGGTGGTTTTGCGTTGGTAGCGGGCGATCAGCCCGTCCCAGTAATCGGTCATGCACGCAAAGAAAAACACCGTCCACGCCCCCAGCAGCATCCAGTACTGCTCCGGCCCAATCACCATCATCGCCATGATCACCGGAATCAGCAGCACCCGGAGGGCGGTGAGTTGGTTCGCCGAGACCCATCGTGAGAAGAACTGCAACATGCGGGGAAACTTGTATCGTGAGCGGGATTTCAGTAAACTTGGCACTTGCTAGAAGTTACGGCATTTGCCACGGCTTGTCCATTGCTTTTCCCGGACCTGCCCCTTTCTCCTGCATCACACGACTTCCTGATGAAACTGCACCTCGTCGGCTGGAGCTTTCACGGAACGCCCGTGGAATTCCGCGACCGCCTGAGCCTTGGGGAAACCGCTCAAGTGGAACTGGCCGACCGGCTCCGGAACCGCCACGGGGTGCGCGAACTGGTGATCCTCAGCACCTGCAACCGCTTTGAGCTTTATTGTGCCGGTAGCGAGGGGACTTCCGGGACGATCATAAAAACGCTGGTCGAGGATTTGGGCGAGCTACAGCTTGGGCCCACCGCCTACCTCTTGGAAGACATTGAGGCGGTTCGGCACTTGTTCCGCGTCACATCGAGCCTGGATTCGATGGTGTTGGGCGAGCCGCAGATTTTCGGGCAGGTGAAGGACGCCTACCGGTTTTACACCGAAGCGGGCTGGACGGGTAAATTGCTCAACCCGATTTTCAGCAAGGCGTTCCGGGCAGCAAAGCGTGTGCGCTCGGAAACCGGAATCGCCAGCAACGCAGTTTCCGTCAGCTATGCGGCGGTCCAGTTGGCGCGGCAGATTTTTGAGGACTTGTCCGGGCTTTCCGTGATGATGGTGGGCGCAGGAGAGATGGCGGAACTGGCACTCGAGCACCTCGTCCGCAACGGACTGCGGCGTCTCATGGTGGTCAACCGCACTTTTGCAAACGCAGTAAGACTTGCCGAACGCTACGGAGGCGCAGCCATCCAGTTCCGTGAACTGGAAAGCTATCTTGCGGATGCCGACATCGTGATCACCTCCACCGGAGCGACCTCGCCGATCATCAACGTCCCCATGGTTCAGGACTGCCTTCGGAACCACCGGGGGCGGCAGATGTTCTTCATCGACATCGCGGTGCCGAGGGACGTCCATCCCGAAGTGCATGACCTGCCCGGAGCCTACTGCTACGACATTGACGATTTGCAAAACGTCGTTTCGGTCAACCAAGCGGAGCGGTTGCAGCAGGCCGAGGAAGCCCGGCAGCTGCTGGAGGAGGAACTGGTGCAGGTTCGGCATTGGTTTCAGGAGCTTTCGGTGGTGCCTGCCATCCGGAAACTCCGGAAAACCTTTGAGAAAACTGCCGAAGCCGAAGTGCAGCGCTTCCTCAATCGCAGCAAGCTGGACGCAGCGGAATCCGAGGAGGTTCAGCGCATGGTCCGGCGCATCCTCAACAAACTGCTGCACTCGCCCAGCCGCACCATCCGCAAGTTCAGCGGACGCGACGACCAGCCTCTGCTGCTGGAGTTCCTTCACGAGTTGCACAACCTCCCAACAGCTCCTGAATCTGCGGAGCCAATTCGCAAGCAGCACCTGAGCCTTGTGAAACGCTAGATGCGGGCAACCTTGCGCGTCGCCACCCGGGGCAGTCGCCTGGCGCTCTGGCAAGCCAACTGGGTGAAGTCCCAAATCCAACAATACCATCCCGGACAGTCCGTTGAACTGCTGATCGTCCAAACCAAGGGGGATCGCATTCAGGATCGTCCACTCTCGCAAGTCGGGGGCAAGGGCTTGTTTGTCAAGGAACTGGAGGCATCGCTGCTCCGGGAAGAAGCCGACCTAGCGGTCCACAGCCTCAAGGACGTCACAGGTGAGGTTCCGGAAGGGTTGGCGTTGCCCGTGGTCACGACCCGTGAGGATTTCCGGGACGCGCTGATTGCACCTCGGCACGGTTCGTTTTGCGAGTTGCCCTCCGGAGCCGTGGTCGGCACCAGCTCGCTGCGACGTGCTGCGCAACTCCTCCATTTGCGTCCGGACTTGGAAATCCAGCCGATTCGTGGAAACGTGGAAACGCGGCTGGACAAGGTGGATTCCGGCAGCTTCGATGCCACCCTACTCGCGGTCGCTGGACTCAAGCGCCTTGAGTTGGAGTCGTGCATCGCCGAGATTTTCCTGCTTGAAACACTGCTCCCGGCGCTGGGTCAAGGCGTGCTGGGGCTTGAACTCCGGGAAGACGATCCAGCAACGCTGGAGCTGATTCAGCCTCTTCAGGACGAGACCACTGCGCTGTGTTGCCAAGCCGAGCGCCGCTTGCTGGAGCGGCTGGAAGGCAATTGTCAGGTGCCGCTGGCCGGTTTGTGCGAGTGGCGCGGAGAACGATTGCTTTTGCGCGGCCAACTGCTTTCTCCGGACGGACGTCAGTCCGTTGAGCATGTTGCAGAAAGTGCAGCTTCTCCTGAAGCGGCTCGTGCCCTTGGTGATGAAGTGGCCAAGGCGATTCTCAATTCCGGCGGACGTGAAATCCTTGACGCACTAAAGACCTCTTCTGCTATAAATCCATGACGGACGCGCAACCAACTTCAGACACTCCCAATTGGCGGATTGCCATTGTGGGGTCCGGCCCCTCGGCGTTTTATGCGGTACAGGAACTGTTCAAGCAGGATTCCTGGCCCTTGCGGGTCGATATGTTCGAGCGGCTTCCGACCCCGTATGGCTTGGTGCGCGGCGGGGTGGCTCCGGATCACCAGAAGATCAAGTCGGTAACCAAGATTTACGAGCGCATTGCCAGCAACGAGTGCTTCCGTTTTTTCGGCAATGTCGAATTTGGACAGGACGTGAGCCGGGAGGACCTGCTGGACCACTACGACGCAGTGTTGTACGCCGTTGGCAGCAGCAGCGATCGGCAGCTTGGGGTTCCGGGAGAGGACGCTTCCGGAGTGCATTCGGCCACCGAGTTCGTGGGTTGGTACAACGGGCATCCGGATTACCGCCACCTGCAGTTTGACCTGAGCGCGAAAAGCGTGGTGATCATCGGCATGGGAAACGTGGCGATTGACGTGGCGCGTATTCTCGCCCACCGGATGCAGGAAATTGAAGTCACCGACATCGCCGATCACGCCCTGAAAAACTTGGCAGAAAGCCAAATCGAGGACATTTACCTGATTGCACGACGGGGTCCGGTGCAGGCTGCGTTCACACCCGTCGAGGCCCGTGAACTGCTGGAAATGCCGGAGGCCGATGCACTGGCCAATCCGGAAGAACTGCAACTGGACGAGGGGAGCCAGCAGGAACTTGAAGCCGCCGGACGGGAAACTCGGCAAAACCTGAAAATCCTCAACAAGATGGCGGAGCGGGGCATTACCGGAAAGCCGAAGTGCCTGCGGTTCGTGTTTCTCGCCTCGCCCACGGAGGTCTTGAGTGAGGGTGGAAAAGTCACCGGACTCAAGCTGGAGCGCAACGCCCTGGAGCAGCGTAACGGAAAACTCAGCGCAACAGGCATCGGTGAAACCTTCACGCTGGACTGCGGGCTGGTGTTTCGCTCCATTGGCTACAAGGGGCTGCCACAACCGGGACTGCCCTACGATTCAAAATCCGGAACCATTCCCAATCAGAAGGGGCAGGTGTGCAATCCGGAAACCGGAGAGGCGTGTTTGCGGGAGTACGTCGCAGGCTGGATCAAGCGGGGGCCGAGTGGCGTGATCGGCACCAACAAACCCGATGCGGTGGAGTCGGTTCGCACCATGCTTCAGACCTTCCTTGCTGAAAAATGGCAACCCAAGGAAGCCGTTGGAGTTTCAGGGATTGAGGTGCTGCTGGAGTCGCAGCAGGTGGATTATGTGAGCTTTGCGGACTGGGAACGGCTGGACGAACACGAAATCCGGGAAGGGCAGGAGTTCGGAAAGCCGCGCCGCAAGGTGATCGATCCAGAGGAAATGCTGCGTATCATCCGCTCGGGCTAAGATTATTTCTTGCCCGATAGCCAGTAGCTATTGCAATAGCTACTGGCTATCGGGAGGCGAAAAAGTATGTTGTCTATTGAAGCAGTTTGAGTATGAACAAAGGTGGCTCATGTCGGGAAACAGGTGAAATGCGATCTGGTAGCACGGGGTGGCGCCCCCGTGCTCACACCCTGATGAGCGGAACTACGTCTCGCCACAGCGGTTGCGCTTGCCTGTTCACCATCAGTACTCCATTCTTCCACTTAGCACCAACATGAAGGCAACGTCCGCACCTGCTGGCAGCAGGTGTTGCAATAGCTGCTGGCTATCGGGACTGTAACCCGGGGGAAACGTACCGGAAAACGCCGTCTATTTGCAAAATCCCAACCCTTGAGAGGGTGAATTTTGCTGAGGACAGGCACCAACCCTCAAGAGGGGGACTATCGCAAGGGAGATGTAGATGAAATTGCTGACATACGATACGGGGGCTGGACCGCGTTGTGGCGTTCTGCAAGACGATCAGGTGGTTGATGTGACTGCGCTGTTAGGGTGTGATCAAACTTTGCTGGATGTTCGTGCATTGCTGGAACTTGATGATTCGCCGATTGATCGTGTGAGGGAGGTGTTGGGTGGGAATATTTCGACATTGAGTTTGCCCTTTGAGGGTGTTCGACTTCGTTCACCGGTTCTTCAGCCGCCTACAGTGCGTGACTTTATCGCCTTTGAAGAACACGCCAGTGGCCAAGGTGCACGAGAGCCTGCTGATGCCTGGTATCGTATGCCGATATTCTATTTTTCTAATCCGCTTCGGATTTTTGGCCCAAACGATGAGGTGCCTTATCCTTCGGCTTCGGAACGGCTTGATTATGAACTTGAGCTCGGTTGCGTGATTGGTTGTGAAGGAAGTAATGTAGCAGAAGCCAATGCGCTGGATTATATCGCGGGGTTCTGCATTTTTAATGACTGGAGTTGCCGCGATCTTCAACGAGATGAAATGAGTGCGAGCCTTGGGCCGGCAAAGGGTAAGGATTCAGCATCTTCGATAGGGCCGTGGGTGGTCACGACGGACGAAATGGCACCTTATATTCGCGATGGGAGACTCCAAGTGAAGTGCACGGCCAGAGTCAATGGCGATGTTTGGGTAGCAGAGATCGATGGTGGCGTGTCGTATCACACCTGGGGCGCATTTGTAGAGCGGGCTTCTAAAGACAGTCGTATTGTACCTGGGGATGTGTTTGGCAGTGGGACCGTGGGGGGCGGTTCAATTGGTGAAGCGATTGCCAAAGGGAATGAAAAGGCGCGTTACCTTGAAACTGGCGATAAGGTTGAATTTGAGGTTGAAGGCATCGGTGTGTTGCGCAGCACGATTGGACCCAAGGTAGACGAAGACTCCAATTATCGCTACAAGGCCAAAGAGCAACCGCCTTTGCCGAAACTGGGACGGGCAAAGGATTATAAGTACGAACTCAAGGTGCGTTAAAGAATCAGACTATTTAGTGGGTAGTCCCCCTCTTGAGTGTTGTTCCTCTGAAAATCGGGAACAATCACTGTAAACCGGGGGAAACGTACCGGAAAACGCCGTCTCTTTGCAAAATCCCAACA
>PBTB01000142.1 GCA_002726945.1 Deltaproteobacteria bacterium
GAAACGCCGTCTCTCTGCAAAATCCCAACCCTTTACAGGGCGAATTTTGCTGAGGACAGGCACCAACACTCCAGAGGGGGACTATCGAAATATGAATCAGTCAACTTTTTATAACACTATGGCTAGGCTCGCTGCACAGGAGCGGTTTCAGGACTCACAGGACTTGGATTCCTGCCGGACTTCGGCATCGAGTCGGCCCAGGGTGTAGCCGTCAAGATCAACAAACTTCATCCACTCGGCCAACCGAGATTGTACGCGCTGTACCTCCCGGAAGAGTGCCTGCGCGATGTGGCGGTAGCCAGGATGGCCTTGCGGCGTGCTGCGCAACTCAACGAGCCACGTCAACGCCCGCAGGTTGACGTGCATCGACCAGCGGATGCGGTAGGCCATCGGCACGACATACTGTGCTTCGTTCGGAAAGTCCGCCGCAATCGCTTCAAATGTTTCTTTTGCCTGTGCCATTGCCGCGTGATAGGTCTGGGTGAGTCCGGCGTCTTCCAACTCCGGAGGCGTGTCGTAGCCGAATCTCGTGGTCAGCGGTTGTCGCCATTGCGTGAGCATTCGGTGGCGGTGGAGATCGCGGTACATGCCGTAATCACCTAACAGATCGAAGGTGTAGAACACACGTTCCAACGCCCGTGGCGGCTTGTGCCGACGGTGTTCGCGCAGAGCGATGCTCTCCCGGAAAATGCGTTTGCGCTCGGCGTTGGGCATTTGCCGAACCTGCTCCTGCACCTGCTGGAGCGGCAACGCCGTGTGTTCGTACAACAAGGCCGCCAGCAGTTTGATCTCGGCGTCAGCATCCCATTCCACCAAACACACCTCCCCGGAGGTTCTGGCAGGGGGGGAGAGCAGTTCGGAACTTCCCTGCTCTAGCTGCGCGGCAACCGACTGAATTTGCTGGCGTTGAGCTTTCGTGAATGCGGCATAGCTTTGGAAGTGCCGATGATCCGGATGGGCACGACGGATGAAGGAGGGCACCACCTTTGCCAGTTCCTCCCATGCAGTTTGGGCGAGGTCCTGAAATTCCTGGAGCGGTTCAATGCGGAGTCGGGAGATGAGGCTTTCAAAGAAACGTCCATTGCCGAACACTCCCATGTTCGTGAGGGTCGCGGCGGGCAACAGCCCCCGGATGAGGTCAAAGCTCAAGGCGCGGACTGAGCGTTCGTAAGCGGCAGCAGGCGCATCGGGATCACGGGGCAGGCGGCTACGGACGTACTCGCGGACGGGTTCGTTGAGTTGGACGTAGGTCTCGAACAGCGTTCGGCAGGTGTTCAGGTAGCGTTCACGGTGTTGGGAAGCAAGCAGTCGCGGTTCCTTGTAGAAGCGATAATCACCCTTCACTTTCTGTCCGAACGAGACATAGCGCGTCGATTTCTCCAGCGGCGATCCCCCGATGCGGGCGTCTTCCAGTGTTTTGGTGGCCAGAATCGAGACTTCCTCCACCGCAAGGTGCCCCCCGCCGAGTTCACCAATGGAGTCATCCCCGTAGCCATCGAGGATGCGGTCGTAGAACGACTGGGCGCGTCCAACGGCTAGTGCGGCATCCTGGTCCGTGTTTGCAGTGCTGCCTTGGATTGCGGAGAACTCGGCGGCCTCGTCCTCAATGAATTCCCGGAGCAGGAGGTGCCGCAGTCCAAGTGTGGAACGAGAGTAGCGGGAAAAGAGGGCCCCCTTGATCACCTCCGGGAGGTTGGTGAGCGCAAAGATGGAGCGGTCGGTGTTGGTGACGTAAGGCGCGAGCCGCGCTTGTTCGTCCGGAGTGAAGGACTCGCCAGTCAAGGGGAAAACTTGGGGGAGCGGGAGCGGATGCTTGCCCCGCTGTCGAATTATGCCGCAGGAAGACCAACCGAATTGGGAAGCGCCTCTGCTTGGGATTTTGGCTTTGGGAGGTCCTCGTCCAAGAACTTGGTCACTTCATTAGGCTGGTACTCGTCCTTGAGGAGGTCACGGGTGAAATCAAAGGTACTGCGGGACGCATAGGCCATCGAGATCACGCCTGTGTCCATCCGGATCGCCTCCTTCGGACACGCCTCCACGCAGAGTCCGCAGAAGACGCAGCGCAACTCGTCAATGTCGAAGCGCACGGGATATTTCTCCACCGAGAGGTCCGGGTGATCCCCTGCGTCAATATGGATGCACTTCGCCGGACACACCGTTTCGCACATGTAGCAGGCCACGCACTTGAGGAAGCCGTCTTCCCGGCGGGTCAGCCGATGCCGTCCACGCCAACGCACCGAAACGGGGCGCTGCTCTTCCGGGTACTGCACCGTGACCACGTCCTTCGCTCCAAAGAGGTTTCGGAAGAAGTGGCGGACGGTCAGGCGGAATCCGGTGAAGATCGCGGGCAGGTAGAGGGATTCCTTGAACCCGTCCACCCGCTGCACTTGTTTGACTTTAAGTTCCATCATTCCTCTCAAACAAAAATCAGGATAACCGCTGCTGTAGCCACGGTGTTGGCCAGCGAGAGCGGCAGGAGTTTTTTCCAACCGAGGGCCATGGTCTGGTCGAACCGGAATTTCGGCACGGTCCAGCGCAGTTGAATCTGGAACCAGCAGAAAAAGACCACAAACGCGGTGAACTTGGCAAACTGAAGCACCCGCACCAGCCACTCCGGGGCACTCTCCCAAAGATGGAGCCACGGAACGTGGTAGCCGCCGAAGAAGAGGGTCGTCACCAGCGCGGCGACCCCAACGATGGCAACGTACTCCGCCAGCATGAACGCAGACCAGCGCATTCCGGAATACTCCAGGAAGTAACCTGCAACAATTTCGGATTCGCCTTCCGGAGCGTCAAACGGCGCCCGCTTGGTTTCCGCGACCAAAGCCGTGGTGAAGAGCAGGAAGCCGAGCGGTTGGGTCAGTATCCCCCACTTGGGAATCAGGCTTCCGAACCAGTAAGCGTTCTGGCCATCCACGATTTCGCTGACGCGGGTGGAGCCATAGACCATGAAGATGCCCATGAGCGCAAGCCCCATGAAGACCTCGTAGGAGATCATCTGCGCCGAGGCCCGGGTACCACCGAGCAGGGCGAATTTGCTGTTGGAACTGGCTCCGGCGAGGACTGCGCCATAAACGCTCAGGGAGGTGATGGCGAAGATGAAGAGCAGTCCGGGTTCAATGTCCGTGATCTGAAAAGTGAAGCTCCCAATCGGTGCGGCGATGGGCACAATTGCAAAGACCGAAACCCCGGCGATCAATCCGAAGAAGGGCGCGATCAGGTAGAGGAAGCGATCCGAGCCTTCCGGCATCGTGTCCTCCTTGAAGATGGATTTGAGGCCATCTGCGGCAATGTGAGCCAGTCCGTGCCCCCGGAAACTTCCGACATTCGCACGGTTCGGTCCCACCCGATCCTGCACCATTGCACTCCACTTGCGCTCCATCAGTGTCATCAGGGTGCCAAGTGGCATGGCAAACAGCATGATCATAAAGACGATCTTGAGGATCGTCTGGACCAGCGGAATCGAGAGGATTTCAAGCAGTAGGTTCATTTCCGTTCTTGGCCTTGCAGCAAAGGGTGCACATGTGGTCGAGGATTTGAAAATACGCTTCGGTGGGGGCTCTCATCACCCCGTTGATGGGCAAGATATCCTTTTGAACGCTTTGGAACTCTACCATCATCCATGCCTTCCACTTCCAGGGGAGTACCCCCGCTGCACCAACTGATACCAGTATTCAAGCGATACCTTCGCATCAGGGGGCTGCCGTGCAAATTCGTTGAGTCGCTTGCGTGAATGATATGGGTGAAGAGTTTCTAACAAACGAGACCTCCTATCGATCCAATTCCCCCCCGATCATGTTGATGGAGCCGAAGATTGGAACGATGTCAGCAATGTAGTGGCCGACGGTCATGTGCTTCATGGCCTGAACGTAGTTGAAGCACGGTGGCCGCAGCCGCACCCGCACAGGGTCTCCGGAACCGTCGGAGACAACGTAGAAGCCGACCTCGCCATTGCCACCCTCAACCACGGCGTAGGCTTCTCCTTCCGGAGGCTGGTGGCCCTCCATGACCATCTTGAAGTGTTCGATCAATCCCTCGATGTTGCCGTACACCTCCTTCTTGTCCGGATAGTCAACCCAGCGCTGGTCGGTCATGATCGGACCGTAGGGCATCTTGTCCGCCGCCTGCTCGATGATGGAGATGCTCTGGCGCATCTCTTCCATGCGGACGAGGTAGCGGTCGAAGCAGTCACCCACGGTGCCGACCGGAATCTCGAAATCGAGTTCGTCATAGACCGAGTGGGGATCGGAGCGGCGCACGTCAAACGGCACCCCGCAAGCACGCAGCATCGGTCCGGAGAACCCGAAGGAGAGCGCGTCTTCCTTCGAGATCGTCCCCACGTCCTTGACGCGGTCAATGAAAATCTTGTTTTTCGAGAGCAGCTTGTCGCACTCGTCAAGGATGTCCTTGACCTTGTCGAGCCGTTCCTGCAAATCGTCGAGAAAGCCGTCCGGAAGGTCGGTGGCGTTGCCGCCGAAGCGCGTCCAGTTCGTCGTCATCCGCGCTCCACTGACCTGCTCGATGAGTTCCCAGAGGTATTCGCGGGCCTTGATGAACCAGAGGAAGAAGGTGAACGCACCGACTTCCATCGCCGCCGCGCCAACGCAGGTGAGGTGATCGGTGATCCGGGAGATTTCTCCCATGATGACACGGGTGTACTCCGCCCGCCGTGGCACCTCGGCCCCGAAGAGTTTTTCCACGGCCATCGAGTAGCCGATGTTGTTGAGCAGGGGCGAGACGTAGTTGAGGCGGTCAGTGTAGGGGATGACCTGAATCCACTTCGAGTTTTCGGATTCCTTCTCAAAGCCCCTGTGCAGGTAGCCAATTTCCGGAATCATATCGACGATCATCTCGCCGTCCACATAGGTTGTGAAGCGCACGATCCCGTGCATTGCGGGATGTTCCGGTCCCACCTCGATCGCCATGATTGAAGTGTCCTCGTCGGCTTCGATGGGGAGTCCGGCAAGCTGGGGTTCTGCGAGTGCGGTCTCCATGCTCATGCCCTTCCGTACTGATTGCGTTCGTCAATCTCTCGCAGTTCCATGATGGGCTGCTGGCGGTCCATCGGATAATCCTTGCGCAGGGGGTGTCCCTCGAATTGCTCGTACATGAGCAGGCGCGTGAGGTTCGGATGCCCCGTGAACTCGATGCCGAACATGTCCCAGCACTCGCGCTCATACCAGTTGACCGCTTTCCAAAGTTCGTGGATCGAATCCACCCGGCAATCATCCTCCGGAACCGGAGCCTTGACGCGCAGGCGGTGCCCATGGGCGAGCGACTTGAAGTGATAGACGACCTCAAAGCGCGGATCGCGGCCCTGTTCAAAATAATCCACTGCCGTGAGGTCCACCATCAGTTCAAACTTGCAACGCGGGTCGTCGCGCAGGAACTGACAGACGGGCACAATCGCGCCGCGCTTGATGCGGACGGTTTCATCGCCCCGGTGGTTGTGGAAATCAAGGAGTGTGTCCGAAAACTGTTGCTGGAGCAGGGTGGTGAGGGCCCCCGGAGCTTCGGACTCCGGAGCCGTGGTGGTTTCAGTCATGAGTGTGGGGTCAGGACGGGTTTTGCCGCAGGGTCAGGACTCTTCGCGGAGTGCCTCTTGCTTGCGCTTGTCGGCGGGCGAGTCGTAGCCCATGTGTGCGCGCACGACAACATGCTCCTCGGAGTACCTGTATCCGGGCATGGCGCTGCGGTTGCTCTTGGGATTCTGCATGTTTTCCAGCACCTGCTTGTCCGGGATCTCGAAGTAGTGGCTGAGTTGGTCGAGCTTCTGCTCGCGGTGCCGTGCCATTGACGGGTTGAGCATCCCGCTCTCGACGGTCGGCCCATCGTTCTGGATGCGGTGCTGCAACTCCATCAGACCGTCAAGCACGGCTTCCGGACGCGGCGGGCAGCCTGCGATGTACACGTCCACCGGAATCAGACGGTCGATGCCCTGAAGCACCGCGTAGTTCTGGTAGAACCCCCCGGACGCCGCACAGGCGCCAAACGCGATCACCCACTTCGGTTCGGCCATCTGGTCGTAGATCGTCTTCAGCACCGGAGACATCTTGTGCGTGATTGTGCCGACCACCCAGAGCACGTCCGACTGTCTTGGGGAAAAACGCGGGATTTCTGCACCGAAGCGTGCAATGTCGTAGTGCGAACACGCCGCCGCCATGTACTCCATCCCGCAGCATGCGGTCACAAAGGGGTACTGGAACAGCGAGAATTTGCGCGACCAGTTGACCACGTTGTCGAATGTGGTGGTCAGGAAGTCGCCGTAGTTTGCAGCAGCCATAGTTCTCCTAATGTCGTTGTTTCGTCACTCCCATTCGAGGGCACCCTTCTTCCAATCGTAGGCCAGCCCAATCACCAGCACCGAAATGAACACCATGCTGGCGACAAACCCGAACCAACCGAGTTCCCGGATCTGCACCGTCCACGGGTAGAGGAAGACAATCTCCACGTCGAAGACCAAAAAGACCAGCGCGGTCATGAAGAACTTGACATCGTAGCGGTAGCCCTCCATGCCTTTGCCGAGGAATCCGGATTCAAACGGAGCCGCCTTCTCACGGGTGCGCAACTTGGGGCCGACCACCAGGCCAATAATGGTGAACATCCCCGCGAGGCCAATGCCCACGAGAATCAGGATCAGGATGGGGAGATAATCGTTGGTGATGGTCATGCAACGTTTTTTGGGGCGGACAGACGGATCCGGTTAAAGCCTTCGTAGTATTTCACCGGACCCTTCGAGTGTCAATTGAATTTCTCGGTGTCTGCTCATAATCAAAGTGGACAGATGAAGAGAATGATCAAAAAATTTGGTTTTGTTTGTGTTAAGTGTCGATCGTTTTTGCATCTGTCACACAATCTTCTGAACCGCTAATCTTTATAGGAGAAGGAGATGGATCATACTGAATTCAAACAATATCTTTCACATCTTGAGGGACAAGTAAGGACCGCAGCCCCAAGGGGAGCGTTTCAAGCAAGCGTTGCGGCGGATTCCAGAAAAATCTGCTGTTTTACAACAATCAGGCAGACGGCATTTGGGTGTTCTGCTCGGAGATGTTGTTGGAGGAATTGGAGTGCCGAAAGGGTAATTTCGAGGTTTCGCCCGGATTCCTAACAGGATGACACGGTCAGTTGAGAATCTGTCCTGATGATGAGTCGATCTCCTGACCTGCGACCCAACGGCCCTGAAAGCGGAAGTTGCTCTCCTCCATTTGCCCGAAAAACCACTGTGGGTCGCCTCCCTCCATGTGCGCCTTATGGGCTTCGGCATCCTTGAAGATTTGGGTGTAGAGGAACACATTTTCCTGCTCCAAATGCCGACAAATGAAGAACTGCTCCATGCCGGGTTGGTTCGCCAGGCAGTTGTAGCGGTATTCATTCATCAGGGCTTCGATCTGATCGGTGTCTCCTTCGACCACTGCAGTGACGTGAACGACGTAACTCATAACAAGCTGTTGAGAGAACAGACCTTTAGCTGACTTTGTGCAGGGTGTGACGGCGGAAGGGGACGGACGCACCCCGGTGTCCCGGCGGCTCAATTCCACGGCAGTCTCCCACACTTCGCTTGTGAGCACAGACGGGTCGTCCAGTTCGTAAATCGCCGTGTAGGTCGGTCCTGTGGGTGACTTGCTTGCGCTCGCCACCGATGCTTACGGCGAAGTCCTCGCCTGCCACCCGCGTGACCGAATGGACACCCGGAACCGTCAGCAGGTTGGGGATGTGTTCCTCCTCATAGACTTCGTGGAATAATTCCAGCGGGTCCACCTTGACATCCATTGACACGAAAAACAGGGACTTTGCAGCAATCGGCATGAACTCCTTTCCGTTGGGGTTTGTTGTGTCACTTAATTTGTACCGGAATCTGCGTGATTGTTAAAGCTTTTCAGCAAAGAAGCCGAAGTGCTCCTCCCGGAGCCGCAGGATTCCGTAGCCTTCAAGCACTTGCATCCGAAATCCTGATGCGCGTAAAGCCTGCCCGATTTCAGAGCGTTCGTAGAGGAAAACCCGGTGGGTTTCGTTGCTACGGCGGTCATGCCCGCCCACCTGCGGAAACTGACAACGCGGCGGGTCAGTTGCTGGCACTCCAAGTCCGCAGTGACTGACCTCAAACATGATGGACCAGCCGTCTCCTCCACGGAAGGTGTGTGGGCTTGTCCATGCGTGCATGATCGGTGGTCAGCAGATCAAAGCTGAAACAGCCACCGGGACGCAGGGCTTGGGTGATTTACGGTTTTTCGATCTTGAGCTCAGCAATCCCTAAAGGAAGCGCCAATGCATCCATCTCCTGCTTTCCCATTAGTGTGAAATTAACATAAGCAATTGATTTTACAATACTTCATCACCATTGATACTACAAGAGAGCCGTTTTTTATCCGCGTGATCCGTGGCTGCCAGCGTCAGGCGAGGTAGGTCCGGACACCGCCAATCACGTTCCAGTCGTCATCCACCAGGTGGAGCAACCTCCACTTGTCGAAGGTGGTGCAGGGATGCGAGATGCCAAGTCCCACGAAGTCACCGACTTGCCAATCCACGTCCTCCGGAATCGCAAGGTAGGCATGCTGGTCGTTGAGGGCGGTCACACGGAGACGCTCCGCGTCGAGGGGCGTGGGTGAAGTCGTTGCGCCTAACCGATGGTGCAGTTCCGGCACGGGCAGGGCGATGTCGTAGGAAAGATCACGCTTGCCTGCGGTGACAATGGCGAGTCCGGGTTCCGGAAGCGACTGCACCGCACCCCAGACCTGCAAGGCGGGTTGCAGCCCGCCGCCCACGTCGTCCACCTCCGGGCTGCGCTCGCGGATGCGGCGGAACATTTTTTGGTGGGATTCAGAATCGTGCGTAAGGTAGCAGCCGCTGCGGATCACACGCAGCACCTCATGCGCTCCGGAGGGGCTGTCGAGGTGTTGGGCCACGAGATCGTAGAAATCGGAACCGCCTGCAGTGAGAATCACCGGGCCTTCCGAAAACAAACCCTCGGCGGCACAACGCTCGGCCACCTGATTGATGCGTTGCAGAAATTCCTGCACCTGCGTTTCCGCGTCCGTCCGGCCCTTGAGCAAACCCTCGAATCCCTCCACGCCCCGCAGGTGCAAACGCGGTGTGGCGTCCTTGACTGCACGGGCCACCACCAAGGCTTCCGCTTCGGTGCGGCAGCCGCTGCGTCCATTCGCAACACCGAGTTCAAGCAGGAGCAGTGCTGGACGTTCCAGCCCCGATGCATCTGCCGCCTCGGCAAGTTGGCGCACGTTCACCACCGAATCAACGAGGCAGAAAACCTCCAACTCCGGAAACTCCCGGAGTTCGGTCATCATCCCGCGCAACTCCTGTGGACCCACAACCTGATTGGCGATCAGCACCCGAGACACCCCCCAATTCCGGCACATCCGGAGTTGGGGGACATTCGCCACGGTGATGCCCCACGCCCCGTCTTCCAACTGCTGCTGGAAAAGCTGCGGGGCCATTGTGGTTTTGCCGTGCGGTGCAATCCGAACTCCGAAATTTTCCGTGAAACGGCGCATCCACGCGCTGTTGTTCCGGAGTGCAGACTCCTTCAAAATAGCCACTGGCAGCGGCAAATCACCCTGGAGCAGGTTCCAGCCCTGATGACCCAGAGCGTCCAGTCGCAGCGGTTCGGCTCCATAGGGAAAGCCCTTGAACTCCGGGGTGAGGATTTCCTGAAAAACAGCGTCCAGTTTCATGGTGAATTCAGGATCGGCAGGATTGGCTTCAAGAGAAAAGGTCTTGCAAAAACGGCGTGATCGGATGGACTGGAGCAGCAAGAATAAAACAATCTGACAACGCGATCAACTTTTGGCACTGACCACCTCCCTATGTTGCAACTTCGTGGATGTTGGGCCACCTTCATGCTGGAGTTTTCGGCGGCAACCATCCAGTCGATCCAACTCACCGTGCCCATCCACGTCAGTTTCTGCCTCGTGCTGTACCTGGCGGCAGTTCCGGAAATCGGTGGGTTGACCGGATTGCAGGCGTGGGGGCTGGCGATTGCTGCCTCCCTGCTGATGGGACTGCTGTTGGAAATCTTTGGCCAACGGCTCCGGAGGCTTGCACTTGCCCGGTGATATCCCGATCTCCTCCGGAATGACCCAAAACATGAACCGCCGTCCTCGCTCGTTACTGCTACCCTTTTCCGCAGGGCATTTCGCCAACGACCTCGCGCCGGTTTCCGTGCTGGTGCTTGCTCCTGCGATTGCCGTTGACTTGGGACTTTCAACCATGGAGGTGGGGCTGCTGATCGCCATCCAAAGCTGGGGTGCCGCCTTGGGGTTTCTTCCGGCGGGGATGCTCGCCGACGTGGTGAGCAACCGGGGGAGGCTCATGCTGATCACTTTCTGGTGGGTCGCGGTGGGACACTGGCTGGCTTCGCTGGCTCCGGGATTCTGGTGGTTGGCCGTGTTGCTGGCGATTGCCGGATTTGGGGATGCGGCGTGGCATCCGCTGGCCACAACGATTCTGGTGCAGAATGATCCGCAGCGTCGTGCCCAGGCGCTGGGCATCCACGCGATTGGAGGCACGTTTTCCGGAGTGATCGGTCCGCTCTTGGTCGGCTTCCTGTTGACCGTCATCGACTGGCGGCAGACGCTGCAAATCATCGCGCTCCCCGGCGTGTTGATGGGAGTGGCATTTTTTGTGATTGCCAAGTGGATTCCGGATCAGCCCACCACCAGAAGGGTGTCGCGGGCAGACTTTTCGGCGTTGGCGCAGACGTGGCTCAACGGCAGGGGACTCCGGATCATCGCCATGATCAGCACCTACCACATGGCCCTTGCCGCAATGATCAGCATGATCCCGCTCTACTTGCAGGAGTTCCACGGGCTTTCCTCCTCCGAAACCGGAATCGCCTATGCGGTGATGGTACTGACGGGGGCCATCGGCCAACCCTTCGTTGGCAGGTTTTCAGACCGTGTGGGTCGCCGCAAGGTGATCATCCTTGGCAACGGGCTCGCAGCGGCAGCCGCGTTTTCGGTGAGGTTTTTTGAGCAGGAAGGCTGGTTCTTCGCCATCATGGGGGCCTTGCTGATCGGCGTGGCTTTGCTGGAATGCGTACGTTCTGTGATCCTTGCGGGCGTGGTCGAGTACGCGGGAAGCCGCGAGGGAGCCACACTCGGATTTGCCTTTTCCCTGATGGACGGCATTGGCGCATTCGGTGCGGTGCTGGCAGGCGGGGTCGCCAGTTTCTACTTCAGCAACGCCTTCCTGCTCGCCGGAGGACTCGCCCTGCTCGCGGTGCTCGCCTGCTTCACCGTGTCCCTGCAAGCGCCTGCGGCTCCGGAGATGAGGGGGCTCTGATTTTCGTGGCACCGGAGGTCTGCTCTGCAAAACACTGCTGGAACTGATCCACACCAATGCAATCCCGGATTGATTTCTCCGGGGAATTTTATAAACTGAACGATTCTCATCCCGGACCTGCCATCCAAGCCTCGACTCCGGGTTTCCCAACGACCTTGATTCTGAAGCAATACGGTGCCGCTCAACGACTACAACCGCGACCAACTCATCACTGAAGCCCGCAAGCTCACCGAAACCTTCCGCCGCTTCCAGGATGCCAACCTCAAGCTCGACCTCACCCGGGGCAAGCCCTCAACGGCGCAACTCGACCTTGCCAACGGCATGGGGCCGCTCTTGCTGGAGCAGTGCTTTCTGGAAGACGGCACCGATCTTCGCAATTACGGTGGACTCGACGGCATTCCCGAAGCTCGCAAGCTCGGAGCTGCCATGCTCGGTTTGCACGCCAACGAGGTGATCGCGGCGGACAACGCCAGCCTCACCCTGATGTACCTCTACGTCCTCTGGGCCTACCACTTCGGCCCACTGGGGGCGGGAACCGCATGGCGTGACGAGGGGGATGTGAAGTTCATTGCCATCGTGCCCGGATACGACCGGCACTTCAGCGTTTGCGAGGAGGTGGGCATCGAGATGGTGACCACGCCTTTTGCTGAAGATGGCCCGGACATCGATGTGATTGAGGAACTGGTGAGCAAGGATTCCAGCATCAAGGGCATGTGGTGCGTCCCCAAATACTCCAACCCGACCGGACATGTTTACTCCAGCGAGGTGGTGGACCGCATCGCCGCCCTTGGGCGTATGGCCGGACCCAACTTCCGGGTGATCTGGGACAACGCCTACGGGGTTCACGATCTTCGCGACAACCCACCCGTGCTGGCAAACATCATGGAGCGTTGCCGCCATTATGGCACCGAGGACTTCGTGGTGCAGATTGCGTCCACCTCAAAGATCACAGTCGCCGGAGGCGGCATCTCGTTCCTGGGCGGATCAAAACCCAACCTCGACACGTTCCGCAAGCGCCTTTCGATCATGACGATTGGACCGAACAAGCTCAACCAGCAGCGACACGTCAATTTCCTCAAGAATTTCGGCGGGCTGCAAGCGCACATGCGTCGGCACGCCGAAATCCTGCGGCCCAAGTTTGCAATGGTCCAGCAGCACCTTGAGAAGGGACTGGGTGGCAAGGGACTCGCCACCTGGAGCGATCCGCAGGGTGGTTACTTCGTTGCGGTGGACGTGAGGCCGGAACTCGCCGCCGAAATCATCCGCATGGCGGGTGAGGCTGGAGTGAAGCTGACTCCGGCAGGTGCGACCTTCCCCTACCACTGCGATCCGGAAGACCGCAATATCCGGATTGCTCCCAGTTTTCCGCCTGTGGAGGAACTTGATTTGGCGATGCAGGTGTTCGTCAACTGCGTTGAGCTTGCCTCCGTCCAGTATCGGCTCAAGGAAATCGGCGGCTGATGTCCGCACCCAGAGACGCACAGGTCAAAGATCACACCGTTTCCTCTGCGACCAACTCGGAACGAACAGGGACAGCTTCCACCAGCCACCAGCCACCAGCCACTGATCATCAGGTCAGCGACTGGCAGCTTTTCCAGCGCTTCCTGCACTACGCCAAACCCCACTGGCGCTGGATTGTGTTCGGTTTTGCCGCCGTGCCCTTCGGGGTCGCCGCAACGCTGTTCCTGCCCTGGATGATCATCCGGATCATTGATGACTGCGTGATTCCCGGAGACCTCTCTAAGCTCCGCTCGCAAGCGGTGCTGCTCGGCGGTGCAGTGCTGCTGGGTTATGTGGCGGACGCGGTGTACACCTTTGCGTTTCAGCGCACCGGACAGAAGTCGATTGCGGCGATGCGTGCCGAGTTATTCGCGCATGTTCTCCAGATGCCCCGCTCCTTCTTCGATTACCGACCTCTGGGCGTGATCCTCACCCGCCTGACAAGCGACATCGAGGCACTCAACGAATCCCTTGCCGTGGGGGTGCTTTCCCTCTTCACGGACCTCCTCAAGACAATCGCACTGCTGATCCTGCTGGTTTCGCTGAGTTGGAAACTGACGCTGGTGGTGTTGATGATCCTGCCGGTGATCTACCTCATCAGCAACTTTCTGCGGGCGCGGCTGCGGCACTACTACAACCTCACCCGCGAGGCGCTGGCGGAGGCAACAGGCTACCTGCAGGAATGCCTCAACGGCGTCAAGACGGTGCAGCTTTACGCCGCCGAGTGGAAAACGCAACGGCGTTTTGAGACCAAGACCCGTCACTTCTTCAAGGCACAGTCCTACTCAAACTTCTACGATGCTGCACTGTTTTCCATGATCGAGGGCATCACCTCGGTCGCACTCGCGTTCATGATCTGGTACGGTGCCGGGCAGATCCTTGAAGGCGTGGTGAGTCTGGGCACTCTGGTGGGTTTCATCAACACGCTCAACCGCATCTTCATTCCCATCCGCGAGTTCACCCAGCAGATTGCGGTCTTCCAGCGGGCGCTGTCCTCACTGGAAAACATTGATCGGCTCTTCCGCGAACGACCCGAGGCGCACGACACTCCGGAAGAACCCCCGGAAGACGCAGCGAAGCTGGCGTGGTTCGAGTCGCTGGAGTTCCGGGAGGTCTGGTTCCGCTACAGCGAGGACGGCCCGTGGGTGCTGCGCGGAGTCTCGTTCACGGTGCGGCAGGGTGACCGCATGGCCATCGTCGGTTCAACGGGTTCCGGAAAATCCACCATCGTCCGCTTGCTCACGCGCACCTACGGCAACTATCAGGGTTCAATCCAAATCAACGGCATCGAACTTTCCCGGATTTCCCGCAAGCATCTCAATCGGCTGGTGGCGATGATGCAGCAGGACACCTGGTTGTTTGAGGAAACCATTGCGTTCAACATCGCCCTCAACCGTCCGGAGGTGACTCCGGACAAAGTGCGGGAGTCTGCAAAATATGTCTATGCCAATACCTTCATCGAGCGGCTGCCCGAACAGTACGACTACGGCTTGCTGGAGAACGGATGCAACATCTCAGCAGGCGAGGCGCGGCTGGTGGTGTTTGCACGGGCGATTGCGGGTGAAAGCGAGCTGATCGTCTTGGACGAGGCGACCAGTTCCGTGGATTCCGTGACCGAAGCGCTGATCCAGAAAGCAATTGAACGCATCTTCCGGGATAAGACGGTGATCGCCATTGCCCATCGGCTCAGCACCATCCGCAATTCCGATCAGATTCTGGTGATGCGCCAAGGGGAGATTGTGGAGCGCGGCACCCACGACTCGCTGCTGGCCCAAGAGGGTGATTACGCTGCGCTGCTCCACCACCTCGAAGAAACGGACTGAGCGGTCTCAGCCCAGACCGGGCGGTTCTGTGATTTTTGGAATTTTGTACCGGATTCCCGATCGATTTTACGTGAATTCATTGCTTTGACAGCAAATGATCAATGCCCGCCTGTGCACATTCCATGTCCTGTTGTGGGGTACCTGAACTGAGACCGATACCGCCGACCACCTCCTCCTTAACAACAACGGGCAGGCCACCACCAACAACACAGAGCCGTCCTCCGATGGCCGTATGGATTCCAAAAACCAGATTTCCTGGTTGGCAAGCCTCGTTGTACTCATGGGTTGCCTTTCTGGCACCTGCTGCGGTGAAAGCCTTGTCCTGGGCGATGATAGCACTTGTTACCTTACCCCCGTTCATGCGTTCAAAGGCAATCAGTTGACCTGATTCGTCAACGACCGCAATACACATCGGGATGCCGAGTTCTACGGCTTTGGAACGTGCTCCATCAATGAGCAATTTAGCGTCTTCAATGGAAAGGCGTCTGATAGTGAGCATGTTGCTTGTCTCTTTAGTAGATCAGGAAAAAAATAGTGAAGAATGGTTCGGGTTTTAAAAACAGAGAGAAAAAGACTCAAAAATCCAGATGTGATCCTTCAGACTCTCTGCGCTGAAAAAGTGGTTCACCTGATAGGATGGGAAATGGATCAACATCTCCTAACCATCCTAGCATTTCCATCGGTAAACAGAAACCCTTTCCGGACACCATGAGTGCTCTTGATTCAGATGCAGGGACTGGCGGAGGCCCTGCGGAACCAAGGCCATGTCCATCAATAAATGGAACTCCGGCAGGCGGATTTGCTTGTAAGGCAGGATTCAGATGGAGGACCACCGCAGCAGCCCTCCATCTCAAAAGGAAACCATATGAAGAGTAAATGGCGGGTGTTATGAAGGCACCGCCCGCTGGCCTTGAGACCCTGTGCTTGGATGGGGTTTACAACCCGATTGGGGAGGGAACATCTTGCTAAGCGAAGGGGTTGAGCAGCCTGGAGAGCAAGCCGCGTTTGCGTTTCACCACCGCAGTGCCGTAACTGCCCTGGCCCCCGCGCAGGCGGGGATCGAACAGGTCGCGCATGGCATCGCCGAACATGTTGAAACAGAAAACCACCACTGTCA
>PBTB01000143.1 GCA_002726945.1 Deltaproteobacteria bacterium
ATATCGCCCTCCAGGTGTTCGATCACATGAAGAACATAACTTACCGCGGGGCCTTTTCAGACAACAGGTGTTGCAATAGCCGGTGGAATGCGGGGCTGGTTTTGCTGAAGCAACTCCACTGCAATATTGTCTGACTCCCGACCCATGTAAAGCAGATCGAGTAGGCTTTTTCCGGTTCTGCCACCCGGCCATCCGGCCCCAAAAACGGGCTTGTAGACTTGTTGAGTGTCACCAATCCATCATCTGCTGTGACTCCGCCATAACGGTGGACTTAAGGGCGGCCGACCGGCAGGTTCAGCGTCTGATTCTTGCGCACTGCGAGCTCAGGTCCAGACTGGGGATTGCACTTGGGACGTGGAAGCGGGTTGAGAGCCTGCTGTGCGAGAAGTGGAGTCCGCGCCTGAATGTCAGGGTTCGGCAACCTGCTGGACAAAGCGCTCCATGCCTGCCGAGCGGGATCCTTTGACGAGCACCACATCTCCGGGGTTTTGGAGTTGCGGAAACGCCGCAACCAGTGCATCGAGAGTGACGAACTGGCAAGGGACTCCAGGAAAATTCTGGACTGTGCGCCAACCTTCGGCGTAATACCGTGAGTCGTCCTCACCAAAGGCGAGCAGTTGCTCAAAGCCGGATGCAGCGAGCATTGCACCCACCTGTCGGTGCAACTCGGGGCTGTTGACTCCCAATTCCGCCATGCGACCCACCACAGCGATTTTTCGACGTCCTGGATACATTGCTGCTGCCGATTCCGCCACGGCTTGAAACGAGGACGGATTGGCATTGTAGGTGTCATCAATGAGGGTCCAGTTGGACTGCTCCCGAATCTGGAATCGCCCAGAGGGGCTCACCTGCAACTCAGTCACTGCCTCCCGGAGAGTTGCCAAAGCCACCCCCTGTTCTGCAAGCAGGAGTAGGGGGCCAACCAGGTTTTGCAATTGAAGGGGATTATGGATCGGACTGAAAAACTCGGTGCCACGACAGCGGAATTGTGATCCTGTTTCATCACGGGAGATCAGGGTCACAACCTCGACTCCTGGAGGCGCGGGTTCATCCTCCCAACACCATTTCAGCAGACGCACCCTGTGCCCGGCGGCATGTTGCTCCAATACATCAAGATGCAGGGTTTTGAAATGAGAGACGACCACAGATTCGGGTGCCATTCCGGCAAACATCCCGGATTTCTCCCGCGCCACTCCCGCCGTGCTTTCCAAAAATTCGAGGTGACTCTCCCCGATGTTTGTGAGAATTCCACCAGCAGGCCGGACAGTGCAGGAGAGTTTTTTGATTTCCCCAAACTGGTTGGTGCCCAACTCCACCACCCACCACGGGGCGTGCAACGGTGCATCCAGCAGACTCAGAGGTACGCCAATGAGGTTGTTGAGGTTGCCTTTGGTTGCAAAGGAGTTGCAATTCTGAAAGCGGCACAAACCGCCCAGCAGATCCTTGGTGGTGGTCTTGCCGTTGCTGCCTGTGATGGCAAGCACCTGTCCGGTGAAACGATTCCGAAGCAGTTTTCCCCAGTCGAGCAACGCCTGATTTGGATCACACACAGTCAAGCAGGGCAAATCCGCAGGCAGTTCACGGTTCGGAAAGCGCTCCGGATTGAGGATCACACCTGCGGGCTTTTGGGAGAGGACTTGTCCGATGAAATCGTGTCCGTCAAACGATTCCCCCCGCAGTGCCAGGAACCAGTCACCCGGCTCCAATGTCCTGGAATCGTGGCTGAGGGAGGACACCCATTCCGTCCCGGAGGCGTTGACAAGGGTGCCCCTCACTGCTTCGGCAAGTTCTTTGGCAAGGATTGGGCCGGCGAGTTTCATAACGGCACCATCGGCTCCAGAACTGGCTTGGGTGGTTTAGCGTTCGTGGGGTTCGGCACTTTCGCAAGCTGCTCAATGGCGCTTAGCAGTGCCGCCCCCTCCCACGATTCAGGAGTATCTCCGTAGCGGGATTGCAACAACTCGTCCACGGGTTTCTGCAAAACGGGATCGAGTCGCACGACATCTTCCAGATTCTGCAAATGCTCCTGCGGATGCCGTAGTCGCTCCCATTCCAAAAGGACGGATCGCACTTTTGCGTCATCGTTGGCCTTGCAGGCGCCCAACAGTTTTTTGCT
The DNA here is from genome assembly GCA_002726945.1 of Deltaproteobacteria bacterium. Classification (GTDB taxonomy): domain Bacteria; phylum SAR324; class SAR324; order SAR324; family NAC60-12; genus UBA8110. The sequence goes on from PBTB01000143.1 coordinate 2,117, forward strand.
GGCTTTCCGAAGATTGGAGGGGGGGGCCTCGGTTTCGGGTTCCTCCGGAGTTTCCTTGCGACGTCTGGACCAGCCCCACCATACGAGCGTCACTCCCCACAACCCGAATGAAGCAAAGGCCAGCCACTTCCAAAAGGGACCGGTGGCGGGTGGCGGGGGACGGGTGGCGGGCGCGGATTCGGAGGTCATGCGGGCGACTTGGGGTTGGGGCGCGCCAGAGGGGATCACCTCGAAAACCTGTTCCGGCAGCACGGTCTCCCGAAAACGCTTGTGCTGGGTGTCCCACCAATGCAGCCGCATTTCCGGCAGCACAAACCGTCCAGCACGAACCGGGATCAAGGCCCACGACTGTTTCCATTCACTACGGAATCCAGACTTCGCGAGGGTTTTCTTGGAGGCGGGGGTGTCCGGATAGGCGCGAATGCCTGTGGGCACAACAAGTTCAAGAGCGGGCAGTTGCGAGGGCAGAACGCCCTCAGCGTTGATCACCAACTCCACTGTAGTTGGCTCGCCCACCCGGAACTGCGGCGGATTTGGTTTCCACACCCGTGCAAGCTTCACCTGCCGTGCGGGCAGCCACCACCCCGTTTGTCCTGCAGGGAGTGGCTTCACCGTCACCGTGCGTTCCGGAGTTTGTCGATAGATACGCTTCCGCAAGTTCTGAAACGGATCGCGTGAACGTCCCACCAACCCCTCTCCCTGATAGCGCAAGCTTGGCAGTCTCAGTTCTCCGGATTGTTTTGGATAAATCAGGTAGTGCAACTTCGTGACCTTGACCTTGCGCCCCTCCACCATCTCAATTTGCGTTTGAGGCTCGCTGCGCTCGACCTGAGTGTTGAACGGTTCTGCAGGGGTCAGGGACTCGTTTTCGACTTTGATGGAGCGAATGATGCGCACCGTGTACAACAATTCCTGTCCGGGATAAACCGACTCGTGACTCAACTGTGTTTCCAGTTCCACAGGGGAGGGTTCGCCCGACTGTTGTGATCCCGGACTCACAACTTTGAGGACAAACGGCTTCGTCTGCTCGATGCCCACCGGAATTGCCGGAATCGTGAACTCCCCCGCTGTATGAGGCACCAGCGTGAAAATCCAGCGCACGGAATGTGTGACCTGCGTGTTCATGATGGTCGTGCTGTTCTGCACACTGCGGCTCACCACCTCAAACCCACGCAACGCGGAAAGATCCGGCTTCGCGTCAGCGATGGAGTTTTCCGCTTCCACCGTGAATTGAAAGGTTTCCCCGGCCACCACCGGATTCCGGGCCACCCACGAGCGCACCTCGGCTTTGAGGGGCCCTGCAACCGTCAACAGGATCAGCAGGGCAACTCCGCGTTTCACCATTGCTGCACCGCTTTTTTTCGGATTCCGCGCCGCTGTTGCTCGCGCAGGAGCTTGTTACGCAGCAAGCGTCCGGGATCATCGGGGATTTTCCTCAATGCCATTTCCAATTGTTGTTGTTCTGGACTCATATCCCCTTCAGAATCTGCAGGGGCGGTCATGCTTTGCTCGGTATCGTCCCCGCGTTCCGAGGCTTCGGCAGCCCGAACCTTTTGCGACTCTGAGTTTTCTTGTCCATCCTCAGTTTCCAAATCTGCTTGCGGGGCTTGTGTCGAATTGCCGGGGTCCGTTTCTTGATCGCCTCCGGAGGTTTCGGAGGATTGTTGAGCCGATTGCTCAGAAGATCCTGAATCACCACTTTGCGAATCCGAGGATTGCTGGGATGGTTGCTCGGACTGGGATGGTTCCTGCGGGGAATCCTGTTGCTGTTGATCTGACGAGGATTGCCGGGATGGTTGCTGCTCCAGAAGTTTGAGGAGCAGGTCACGGTTGAATTGCGCGTCCTTGTGATCCCGATCCAATTTGAGTGCTTGTTCGTAAGCCCCAATCGCTTCCGGGTAGTGTCCCAGCTTTGCCAGCGCATTGCCTCGGTTGTAGTGGGATCGTGCGCTGTTCAAGGGCGCGAATTCCTGAGCCGCCTGTTCGTAATTTTCCCCGCGATAGGCGGCATAGCCCCGCTGCTCCGGATCGTCGAAGCGCTCGGCCGCTTGTTGGAACTCGAAATGTTCCAGCAACACCTGCGCCTGCTGATCTGGAGTCTGCCAGAGGTCACGCCACTCCCACGCCCGGACAGAAGATGCGGAGCTAAAAATGCTGATTCCAAGCAGCAAGCCCCACATTCCCCGGCGGAACAGCAAGGCCCCCAACGGCAGCGCGGCCAGCAGCAACCACGGACCTTCCTCCGCCCACTCGTCGGCGTGTTGCTGATCGCCTTCGCGCTCCTCGAACTCTACTGCGAATTCCAATTCCGCAAGCAGGATATCAAGGTCGGTGTCGTCCACGGTCATCCGTACCACTTGCTCCGGGTTCGTCTTCCGCAAGGTCTCCATCTCCAATTTCGGAATCACGATGGCTCCGTTAGCATCCTTGAGAAACCCACCCTGCGGCAGTGGGATTGGACTGCCTTCCGCAGTGCCCACCGCCAAAATCTGCAAGCGATGCCGACCGAGCAGTTCCGCAATGGTCGCCGCCTGTTCAGGTTCAACCCCATCCGTGATCCAAAGAATTCCCCCGGACTCGGCCCCTCGACTGTCCAGCAATTCTACTGCCAACTGTAGCGCCCGATCCGCCCGGCTTCCGGGGCTGGGCATCAGTTCTGGATGCAGAACCGGGACAAGGTGCGCCAAGGTTTTGGTGTCCGTCGTGAGGGGGGCAATGACGTGCGCGTCCCCGGCGTAAGCGAGCAGTGCGGTTTCACCCTCATCCAGCCTCTTGAGCAAATCGAGCAGCTTGAAGCGCATCTTTTCCAAGCGGCTCGGCTTGAGGTCGCCCGCCAGCATCGAATGCGAGAGATCCACCACCACCACCCTCGTGGTCGCTTGCGTGTAAAGCGGCTGGGGCAGGCGTTGCCACACTGGACCTGCCAACGCCAGCACGGTCAAGGTGAGCAAGGATGCGAGTAGAACGGATCGAAACTTGCCCGGTTTTCGAGACAACGAAGCTCCCGTCAGAAACTTTAGCAGATGCGCGTCCACATGGACCTGCCAGTCATTCTGCCCGTGCAACTGACGTCCCCACCACCACGCGAGGCTCCACGCGATTGGAAGCCCCAGCAGCCACCAAGGCCGTAGAAAGTGAAACGTCTCAAGCATTGACCCGTTCTTCTTGTATTCCTGAAGGTAGCATGCTTTGAAACAACACTAAGCCAGCACGGATGACCATACCGAACAGTCCAAGACCCACCGCCAAACCCAGCGGCCACGGGTAGAGTTCCCGCAGGGGCCGATACGTTTCCTCGTCCACCTCGATGGGTTCCAAGCGGTCCAATTCCGTGTAGATTTGCTCCAGTTCCTCCGGATTCCGGGCGCGGAAGTAGCGGCCTCCCGTGCGTTCGGCAAACGCCTGCAGGGTGGCTTCGTCCAGTTCTGCGGAAGGGTTCACACGACGGGTTCCAAACAGTGTCCGGATGAAGGCCTCATCCGCACCCACCCCAATGGTGTAGATGCGCAAACCCACCTGTTCCGCGAGTTCCAGCGCGGCTTTGGGCGCAAGCGCCCCTGCAGTGTTCCGTCCATCGGTGAGCAGCACCAGCACCCGCTGGGAATCGTCCAAATCCCGGAGTTTGCGGACGGCCAAACCGACGGCCGCTCCCAAGGCGGTGCGCTCCCCCGCCAAGCCGATTTCGGATTCAACGAGCATTTGCACAACCATGCTCCGGTCAAAGGTCAAGGGCGTTTGCAGGTACGGTTGATCTCCAAAGAGAATCAGCCCCAGCCGATCCCCTTCGCGTCGTTCAATGAAAGGCGCCAACACGGACTTGACCACGGCAAGACGGGTGGCTGGATCGCCGTTGAGTTCCAAATCCTGCTCTCGCATGCTGCCCGACAAATCGACCGCCAGCATCATGCTCCGTCCAGACACAGGCAGTTTCACAGGCTCGCCCACCCACTGCGGGCGCAGCGCCGCAACCACAAGCAGGGTCCAGCAAAAACCTGCGAACAGCAACCGCCCCATCCGGAGGGGGCGTTTTTCGGAAGTGGCGTGAGCGGCCATCCGTTCCGCAAAGGGCACCGGCAGGGCCAAAACAGGTTCGGCCAGTGGCGGCAAGAGCCAAACCAAGAAAGGAAGAGGCCAAGCCGCCAACAACCACGGCCATACCCACACTAGCGTTCCGGGATCCGCAGGAAACATCAGCAAGGATCAGCGGGCAGGTGTGACCGACTGTGCCCAGTCCCGCACCAGTTCAAACAACGGCTCCAAGCGCACTTGCACGTCTTGGGCATAGGCTTGGGAAACCAGCACCTGCCCCGGTCCCCTCGTGAAGCGATTGGTGTTTCCGAGGGTGTCCAGATGCTGGAGCCAATCGCGGCCAACCCGTCCGGCCCCCTGACCCCGCTGCCGAGCCGACATTGCAGCCCGTCGCAACAAGGCCGAAACCGCTTGCAGGGCCACCTCTGTTTCCTGGGATCGGGCGTGGATTTCTTCGATGTGCCGCAGTTCGGTCAGCACCGTTTTGCGGAAACAGCGGGTCGGACGAGTCCGGAAGTACCAGTAAACCCCAAGGGCAAGCACCACCACCACCACCACGGCAATCCCCCACCATCCCGGAGCCGGAGGCCACCACGAAACCGGGGGCGGCGCATGCACGTCCCGAAGTTGGGCCAAGAGCGTTTCCGGATTCATGTCAAATCAGGGCATTCAACGGGTTTTCAGGGGTGGAAACCCGCTGCCACAAGATGCCATGACGACGGCATTCACCCTGAAGACGCTCACGCTCGGCCTGCCGTTGCTCTGAGAGGTGCTGACGAACACGGGTCGGAGGCAGCCGGAACCGCAGGGCGTCGTCGGTGAGGGAGCGCACCGTCATACGACCCGAAGCGGGCAACGCTTCCTCCATTGGATCCGTCAATTCACAAATGCGGACTTCCCCGTGCTTCTTCAGCCGCAGCAGGGGTTCGAGCGGAGTTGTGGTGAGGGATTCAAAATCGGACAACAAATGCACCAACGTTCCTGGAGATGCCACCCGCAACACCTGCCGCAGCAGCGCGGAAAACTCAAATTCACGAGGCACAGCAGCCACTTCCACTTGCAGGGGTTCGTTGTGAAACTCCGCCAGTTTGCGCAGCAACCGCAGAAACGCTGGACGCACCCGGCTGGGTTTGTGCTCAAAATGTCCCTGCGCCCCCTGCACAAACGCCCCCACACGATCCCCGCGTTGAAACGCCTGCCAGCCCAGCAACGCTCCCACGCGACACGCCTGCACCGACTTGAGCGTGTTTCGGGTGCCAAAGTACAGCGAGGGCGTGAGATTGAGGACCAGCAGGACCGGGCGTTCGCGTTCCTCCTGAAAAAGCTTCGTGTGGACCCGTCCGGAGCGTGCGGTGATGCGCCAGTCAATGTGCCGCACGTCATCTCCGGGGTGATAGGTCCGGGACTCGATGTATTCCATGCCGCGTCCCTTCACGCGGGATTGGTGCGATCCCAGCCGTGCGGCCAGCCGCTGAGATCGGGGTGGAAAACCCTTAGGTGGCGGACGCAGCAGTTCTTCCGGATCAACGTGAATTCCGGAGAGGTGGTTCATCTTCCGTATTTTGTACTCGGGGAGCCAGTCCCAGACAGGAATCCAATTTCAACAGGACTTACGCAAAATTTTGCTAAAGCACTGATATTATTGACTTCATAAAAAATGACTAAAAATACTTTAATCCTTTGGAATCATTAGATAGTCCCCCTCTTGAGTGTTGGTGCCTGTCCTCAGCAAAATTCGCCCTGTAAAGTGTTGGGATTTTGCAAATAGACGGCGTTTTCCGG
>PBTB01000144.1 GCA_002726945.1 Deltaproteobacteria bacterium
GGGTTGAGAGCCTGCTGCACAAGCAGTGGAATCCGGAGCAACTCAGGGCTGGCTCTCGGGTCCGCGGACGGTGTGTCAGTTGTGAGTGGCTGGGCCGTTCTGTTGCTGGACAAGCGCCGGGGCCGTGACCCCAGAGCAGGTGCAGCAGCATGGACAGGTTCAACAAGCGGGCCTGGAAATGTCCTGGCTTCAAGACTCCAGATCCGCTATGCTCCGGACTCAAGTGTCTGCGTGCCCTTGCTGGACCTCGCGAGATTCAGATTTTCATCCCACCCATTCAAATCACAATAGATGGTTTCCAAGTCGTTCCGAACCCCTGCTGTGATTGAAGTCCGCAACGTCAGCAAATCCTTCAAGGACACCGACGCCGTCCGCAATGTCAACCTGCGGGTGGATTCTGGAGAATCGGTGGCCTTACTTGGACCCAATGGTGCAGGCAAGACCACGCTGGTGGAAATGATTGAAGGCGTCCAGTGTCCCGATTGCGGAGAGATTCACATCCTTGGAAAAACGTGGGCACAGGACGAGTATCTGCTGCGTCAGGAAATGGGGCTTGCCTTGCAGGAAACCCGTTTTCAGGAACGCCTGACGGTTGAGGAAACGCTGGGGCTGTTCGCCAGTTTTTACAGACTCCAGCCTGAACGCACCCATGAGGTGCTGCACACCGTCCAACTGCAAAACAAGTGTCGCACATGGGTCTCCCAGCTTTCTGGAGGGCAACGCCAACGCCTTGCACTGGGCATTGCCCTCCTGCCGCGTCCCCGTATCCTCATTCTTGACGAACCCACCACCGGACTTGATCCCAACGCCCGGCGCGACCTCTGGAAAATTCTTGAGGCCTTCCAGGCCACCGGAACCACGCTGATCCTCACCACGCACTACATGGAAGAAGCCGAGTATCTCTGTGAGCGCATTGTGATGATGGATCAGGGACAGATTCTGGCCGAGGGCACCTTGGCCCAACTGCTGGATCAGTTTGGCGAGGGGGATTTGATCGAGTTTGTTTCCGAGGGAGCCTTTCCCGCTGAAGTCGCCCGAAAGCTCCCCGGAGTGCTGACCTGCCGCTGGAACCCGGACACCGGGCAAGGACGCTTGACGGTGCAAGGCATCTTTGAAACCTTGCCGGGATTTTTGGAACTGATCAAAAATTCGGTCTGTTCTCTGACTTCACTGGAATGCCGACGGCGTACCTTGGATGATTTGTTTGTCGCCATGAGCGGGAGGCATTTGGATGAGTAGCGTGCTGTATCGACTGATCCTGTCCCAATTCAAATTGTTTTTCAGGGAACCGGGGGTGGTGTTCTGGTCTTTTGGGTTTCCTGTGTTGATGGCGTGGGTTTTAGGAATTGCCTTTGCAAACAAAGGTGAACTGCTCCGGAACGTGGCCGTGATTTCTGAAAACCCGCAGACGGTTGCTCACCTTCCGGAATGGCTTCTGAAAAAAACGGGAGTGGTTTCCACAAAACTTTCCGAGGATTCCGAACTGGAATGGGCTGTGGGAGGAACTCCCGGGGAGCAAGCGCGGTTTCACTTTCAAGCGATGTCCCACGAAGCTGCGATTCTGGCACTTAAACGTGGACAGATTGCACTGTGGATCGAAGGACATCCGGAAACTGATTTGCGCTACCGTTTTGATCCGGACAATGCCGAAGCTCGGTTGACGTATTTGTTGCTGGAGGGAGCTTTCCGGAAACAAGAGTCGACAACACAGGAGGCCGAAGTGCGACCCCTGGCCACGATTGGCAACCGCTACATCGACTTTTTGGTTCCCGGTTTGATGGCCGTATCAATCATGAATGCGTGTTTGTGGGGGATTGGTTGGAGTTTGATTGAACTGCGTCTTAAAAAGCTGCTGCGCCGCATGATCGCCACGCCGCTAAGGAAGCCGGTTTTTCTCCTCTCACATGGTTTGAACCGCATGATTCTCAGCGCCTCAGAACTGCTGTTGCTGTACGGGTTTGCCCATTTCTATTTTGACATCATGATTCCGGGAAGCCTGCTGGCTTTGGCTTTGGTTTTTTTGAGCGGCTACACCGCATTTGCGGGCATTGCCATCCTCATCTCCTGCCGTGTCGAAAACACGCACAGCGGCAATGGTTTGATCAACACGGTGACGATGCCGATGTTCATCCTTTCCGGAATCTTTTTCAGTTACCATCAATTTCCGGATTGGATCACTCCGTATGTCGAAGTGCTGCCCCTGACCCTGCTCGCCAACTCCTTGCGGAGCATCATCACCGAAGGCGCAGGCGTGGCACAAGTCCTCCCGTCCGCCCTCGGCCTCGTCAGCATCGGAGGCGTTTGCTTTGCGCTGGGCCTGCAGTTCTATCGCTGGCATTGATGGCTCGGCCACTGATCTTCTAACCCGGATATTTCACTTTTATATGATCCTCACTGAGCCTGATTATTTTGCGATGCTCTCCAAAGTCAATTGAGGGGGACTGAATCACCTTTCCGGATAAACACGATGACTGCAACACAATCCCGAACTGGCGCCCAAGTGTTGGTTGATCAGCTTCGTATTCACGGAGTCGACCTTGCGTTTTGCGTCCCTGGCGAAAGCTTTTTGGCGGTGCTGGATGCGCTTTACGACGTGCGCGAGGAAATCCGCCTGATCACCTGCCGACACGAGGCGGGTGCAGCGAACATGGCAGAGGCTTACGGCAAGCTCACGGGACACCCGGGTATTTGCCTCGTCACACGGGGGCCGGGGGCCTCGCACGCCAGCGTCGCACTGCACACGGCGTTTCAGGATTCCACGCCACTGATTCTGTTCGTCGGTCAGGTCCAGCGCGATGCCTTGGGGCGCGAGGCGTTTCAGGAAGTGGACTGCCGCCACTTCTTTTCCGAGATGAGCAAGTGGGTCTGTGAGATTCACGATGCCGCCCGCATTCCGGAACTGCTGAGCCACGCGTTTCACGTCGCCACCACCGGGCGTCCTGGACCCGTGGTCCTCGCCCTGCCACAGGACATGCTGGTGGACACCTGCGAGGTTGCGGATGCCTGCTCGTATCAGGTCCCGCAGTCGGCGCCCACCGCAGAAAATGTTGAGCGCATCACGGAGTTGCTGCGAGCCTCCCGGAAGCCGCTGGTCGTGGTCGGGGGGAGTCGCTGGAGCGAGCAGGTTCGTGCCCACACGGAAGCGTTTGCGTCGCAGTGGAATTTGCCGGTGATCACAGCCTTCCGGTGCCAGGATCACTTTGACAATTACCATCCGAATTACGCCGGAGAACTCGGTATTTCCTGCAATCCCCAGCTGGCGACACGAGTGAAGGAAGCCGATTTGCTGCTGGTGCTGGGGGCGCGGCTGGGGGAGGCGACCACAAATGGCTACACGCTTGTGGACATCCCAATTCCCCGACAAACGCTGATCCACGCTCACTCCGGAGCCGAAGAACTGGGCCGGGTGTATCAGGGTGACCTGCTCATCAACTCCACGATGGCGCCACTGACGCAGGCCCTGGCAAGCTTGCCGCCTCCGGAAACCGTGTCGTGGTCGGACTGGACTGAAGCGGCGAGAGACGACTACCTCATGTACCTTGAGCCGTTTCCGGTGTCCGGAGACCTCAATTTTGGCGAGGTGCTGACGCATCTCCGGGAAACGATTCCTGACGCAATTGTCACAAACGGTGCCGGCAACCACACCGCATGGGGTCACCGTTTTTGGCGCTTCAGGAGCTTCCCCAGCCAGCTTGGGCCGACCAGCGGGGCGATGGCCTACGGTTTTCCTGCCGGAGTTGCCGCCAAGCTGGCGCATCCCGAACGCGAGGTTGTTTGCCTGACTGGTGATGGTTGTTTCCTGATGGCTGGGGCAGAACTGGCAACGGCCGTGCAGTATGGCGTGAATCTACTCACCCTCTTGGTCAACAACAGCATGTACGGCACTATCCGGGTGCATCAGGAACGGGATTATCCAGGACGAGTGCATGGCACCGGCATTGAGAATCCGGATTTTGCCGCCTATGCTCGCGCTTTTGGAGCACACGGCGAGCAAATCCGGCGCACCGAGGATTTTCCGGAAGCACTCCAACGTGCCCGTGCCGCCAACCAACCCGCGCTCATCGAACTGGTCATGGACCCGGATGCCACCAGCATGAAAGGCCCCCTTTCCCAAATCCGTCAAAATGCCCCTGATTAAAATGCCCCCATCGTCTCAGATCTTTTTGAACTAGCATCTCACCCATCATCATCTGCTGTGAACTCCGCCATAACGGTGGGCTTCAATGCTGCCGACCAGCAGGTTCAGCGTCTGGCTTTTACCTGCTGCGAGTTCAGGCCCAGACGGGGGATTGCACTTGGAATTTGGAAGCGGTTTGGGAGCCTGCTGCGCCAAGGAGTGGAATCCGGAGCAACTCAGGGCTGGCTCTTGGGGCCGCAGGGACGGTGTGTCAATTGTGAATGATGAGCCGTTCTGTTGATCTGGACAAGCGCCGGGGCGGCGACCCCAGAGCAGGTGCAACATCATGGACAGGTTCAACAAGCGGCCCCGGAAATGTCCTGGCGTCAAGACTTCAAATCAGCTATTCTTCAGAATCAACCTGCGTTGCACGGACGAGTTGAATCCGCAGTGAAATCGAACTATCCATAAAGCAGCCTTGAATTCTGTTTGAGCGAGTCACATTTGATCCCCTGCAGCAGGATTTATGAAACATCCGGGTTGACTGAATCTCCGAGTATCGCCATTGCTGACGAATCTCCAACGCTTGCATCGTATCCTTCAGTAAATCCTGTGTCATTGGAGGGCTTGGCCCATCTTCTCCAACGGAGCAAGTTTAGCTGTTCCTGCAACACCTTCAAAAAATAAAGAAAATGAGCAACCTGCATCCGGCACCAATGCTCGGTGTCATTGGCGGCAGCGGCATCTACGAAATCGACGGACTTGAAAACGTGGAATGGTGCAAAGTGGAAACCCCGTGGGGGGAGGCTTCCGATGAGTTGTTGTTTGGCAGTCTGGAGGGCATCCGGATGGTTTTCCTTCCACGGCATGGGCGCGGTCACCGACTCAGCCCGTCAACGATCAACTACCGCGCCAATATCGATGCCCTCAAACGCGCCGGCGTCACAGACATCATTTCACTTTCAGCGGTCGGCTCGTTTCGTGACGAGTTGGCACCGGGACATTTTGTCATCGTTGATCAGTTCATTGACCGCACATTTGCGCGGGAAAAGAGCTTTTTCGGCCCCGGACTGGTGGCCCATGTTTCAGTTGCGCACCCCACCAACTCCCGTCTCGCAGACTGGTGCGAGGCCGCCTGTCGAAGTGAGGGCATCACCGTTCATCGCGGGGGCACCTATCTGGCGATGGAAGGCCCACAGTTTTCAACGCTTGCGGAGTCGAACCTTTATCGGCAATGGGGCTGCGATGTCATTGGCATGACCAACATGCCGGAAGCCAAACTCGCCCGTGAGGCGGAAATCCCCTACTGCACGGTTGCCATGGTCACAGACTATGACTGCTGGCATCCGGACCACGACAACGTCGAGGTGGATGCCTTGATCCGAGTCCTCATGGACAATGCGGACAAAGCCCGCACACTGGTCAAGCAAGTGGCCCCACGCATGAAGGAGCGCCCTGCAGTTTGTCCCTCCGGAGATGATCGCGCCCTCGAAGTCGCCTTGATTACGGCTCCGGAGCAACGGGATCCTGAATTCATGAAAAAATTTGCTGCCATTGCGGGGCGTCTTCTCAAACCACAGGAGAAAAGATGAATCTCGAACCACTCATCCGCGCCATTCCCGATTACCCGAAGCCCGGAATCATCTTTCGCGACATCACCACGCTTTTGCAACACCCCGCTGGGTTTCGGTATTCCATTGACATGCTGGTGCAACCTTTTGCAGGCGCGGGAGTCAACCGAGTCGCCGGGATTGAAGCACGTGGTTTCATCCTGGGAGGTGCGGTGGCGCACCAGCTCTCCGTGGGTTTTGTTGCAATCCGCAAGAAAGGGAAACTTCCTTGGCAAACCATCTCAGCAGAGTATCAATTGGAATACGGGACCGATGAGATGGAGATTCATATCGACAGCATTGAAAAGGGAGACCAAATCATCTTGATTGATGACCTGATTGCCACCGGAGGCACAGCCTGTGCCGCCACCAAGCTTGTGCGAGCGGCAGGTGGTGATGTGGTTGGAGCCAGTTTCGTCATTGATCTCCCAGATCTTGGAGGTCGTAAGAAATTGGAGGACATGAACGTGCCTGTGCGCACGTTGATCGAATTTGAGGGGGACTGAGTTTTTTCAGAACCGAAAGTCAGCAAACTCATGGATCATCTCTCGCAACGTTGAGAAAAGTTCAAAACGATGCGGGCAAGAGCAGCTTTGGATTCCAAGTCGGTCATCAGGGTGTCGGCGACCTCCACGGTCAACCCAAGCTTCTCGATTTCTGGAACCGTGGCTTTGTCTCGCGTGTCCACCACAAAGCCCTTGAGGAAGTCTCGATAGTAGTTGGCAACGGCAGTTGCGGACACCGGATGTCCGAGTTCCCGCAGATTTTTCGCAGTCGGACCTTTGACGGCATCGCCCCCAACAAGCGGAGAAACCGCAATCACCGGTGCACGGCACGTTTGCAAGGCTTCCCGGACTCCTCGCACCGCCAAAATGGGGTCGATGCTGAGGAAGGGATTCGAGGGGCAAATCACCACCGCCTGCAGGGATGGAGCCTTGAGTGCCTCCAAAAAAAACGGACTCGGCTGAGCAGCGTCTGCGCCCTGAAAGCGGAATCCGGACACAGTGGACTGGCAGCGTTCGCGCACAAAGTAATGCTGAAAGGCCAAATCCCCGTCTGGAGTCTCCACGATGGTGCGCACCGGATCGTCACTGACGGGAACAATCCGGGACGCAATGCCCAAGCGCCGGCAGAAATCGGAGATGATCTCCGTGAGGTGTTCGCCGGCCCGGAGCCTCTGGGTGCGCTCCACATGCGTTGCCAAATCCCCATCCCCCAACTGAAACCAAGTCTCGCCGCCCAAGGCTTCCAACGCCTGCATGAACGCCCACGATTCGCTGGCCAAGCCCCAGCCCTTTTCCGGATCGGCCTTGCCCGAGAGGGTGTACATCAGCGTGTCCAAATCCGGAGAAACGTGCAATCCCAGATGCTCGAAATCGTCTCCGGTGTTGCCGACGATCAGCAAGCTTTCCGGAGGCATGGCCTGAGTCAGCCCCAGCGCGAGCTTGGCTCCACCGATGCCGCCGGAAAGTGCCAGAACGCTTGGAGAAGCCGCCGAGGTGTTCATCGAAACAAATCCTTCTCCTTGGGACGGATCAAGGCCGTGGCCGGAGTGGGGGGAGCGGAGGCTGCATAACCCCGGATCAACACGACAGGTCGGCCTTCCGCCGCCTGACCTTGCAGCAGCGACGCCGCAGACGACAGTTCATCGGCAAGCGCCTGTTCGCTCACCTGCAGGGGCTTGCCAAAGAGATCGGGCAGACCCCGCAAGTCCAGCAACGCAGGCAGTCCGGACACCCCAAGCGCCGTGCCCACGGTGCCGTTACGCCAGGCGCGTCCGAGGCTGTCGTTGATGAGCACGGCGATGTTGACTTGGGTTTGCTCCTGAAGTGCTTTGTGGATGCTTGCTGCCGAAGCATCCGGATCGATAGGAAGCAGAAGCATTTGTTCTGCGTCACCATCGGCTTCGATGTTTGAGCGGTCAATGCCCGCATTGGCCAGCACCACACCCTGCCGATTCTCCGCGACGATCACTCCGGGATGGTGCCGTACGATCTCACGGGATTCCGAGAGGATCAGTTCCACCAGACGCGGGTCCTTGCCCGTCACCCCTGCCAACTCACACGCCCGCTGCGAGGGCTGCACATCCTCCAGCTTGACGTAGCGCCCCTCCGATTTGGAGACAATTTTCTGTGCGATCACGAGAATGTCTCCATCCATCAAGGCAAGTGCCGCCTGCTCCAGGCTCCTGAGAATGTGTGCCACCAGATCGTCTCCAGACCGAACCAGCGGCATTTCGGGCAGCGCGGTCAGCGTCAGGGTGGCTGGTGGTCGGTGGTCGGCGGAGGGAGTCATGCGCTAATGCCCGACGATGCGGATGCCGGCTCCGTTGAGCCGGTAGCGTTTGTTGAGGAAGATCAGCAGGGGCGTGAGCGATTCGCTGACCACGGAATTGTCGATGGGACCACCGTGCCAGCCCTTCAGCCCCAACGTCTCAACGAGCGCAAGGACGATCGTGCGAGCCTCCACGTTGTCGCCACACACCAGCACCTCGCCTTCCACAGACTCATCCTCGGCCAAGTGCGCCGCCGCGACGGTCTGGAACGCGGAAACCACGCGCACGTTCCCTCCAAGATTTTCCTGGGTGCGCTTGGCAACCGATCCCCCTTCCGGTAGCTGAACGTGACTCACTTTTGGAGGCACCAGCGGGACGGTGGTGTCCACCACGATCTTGCCCTGCACGGCTTCCGTGATCTCTTCGACGATCGCCTCGTGGTTGGCAAACGGCACCGTCAGCACCACAATTTCTGCGGCAGCCGCTGCGTCCCGATTCGCCAGGCCGTGCACGGTCTGTGTTCCCAAGCGCCTGTTGAGTTCGGCGGCGGCAAGCTCGGCTTTTTCCGCACTGCGCGAACCCACGAAGATCTCGTGACTCGCCTTGCCCCAGCGGTACGCCAAGGCGGAACCCAAACCTCCGGTTCCCCCAATCACTGCAATCGTCTGTTCCGTGTCTGACATTTCAATCCCCGTTTGAAAAAGATGTGGGCACTCCATCACCAAAAAAAGCTCGGCACCAGATGCTTGTTACCACCTGTGCCGCCGTGTCCACTGAAACCCGTTCGGCGTTCAATGCCTCCTGCGCGAACCAAGTGTACGCACTCTGCTCAACCAGCGAGGCCATCGCCTCCGTCACGGCGCGGACGGGCATGCCCTCCACGGTCCCGATCCGATGAGATTGTTTGAGTGCATGAACCAAGCGGTTCACATGCCGGTTCCGCATCCACCACCACATGTCCTGGAACTGCGGGTTGATGATAGAGACGGTTTTTACCCCCCTCTGAACGCTTACCGTCGAAATCCTTGACCGGCCAGTTCTCTGACCATTTGGCCGGGGGTTTTCGACTTAGGTTTTACCCCCATCCCAGTCCTCAAATGTTTTTCCCTCCCTCGCCAGTTCTTCCAGCAATGCAGAAGGCTTCCAGTGGTCACTGCCGGTCTGTTGGGAATAGCGCCGGACCGCTTCTGCAACGGAGTCCAGACCGATAGTGCCTGCCCAGTGCAGCGGTCCGCCCCTCCATACGGGAAAGCCATAACCATTGAGGTACACCAGATCAATGTCACTTGCACGCAGGGCAAAACCTTCTTCAAGAATAACCGTCCCGATGTTGACCAGCGGATACATGCAGCGTTCCAGTATCTCCTGATCGCTGATGGTCCTTTGTTTGACACCAAAATGCTCTGCCGCCTGCCTGGATAAATTTTCGATCTCCGGGTCAGGCATCGGTGCACGGTTACCACTTTCGTAAATATAGTAGCCACGGCCTGTTTTTTGACCATAGCGGCCAAGTTCGCACAGTCGGTTAGCTATGAACGCACCTGGTTTTTCGGCGGCTTGACCACCTCCGGCCGCCTTGCGTTTGGCCCAACCGATGTCGAGCCCTGCCAGATCTGCAACTGCCAGTGGTCCCATCGCCATACCAAAATCGTACATCACACGGTCGATCTGTTGCGGGGTTGCCCCCTCCTCGACCATGATCGTCGCTTCACCAAGATACCCCTCCAGCATGCGGTTACCAATAAAACCGTGACAGACTCCCGAAACAATCGGCAGCTTGCCCATCTTACGACCTAGGTCGAGCACGCTCATCAAAACGTCATCATCAACCGTGTCGGTGCGCACGACTTCAAGCAACCGCATCACGTTGGCAGGGCTGAAGAAATGGGTCCCCAGCACGGTTCCCTTGCGACCGGCAATACTGTCCGCAATCTCGTTAATGTTTAGGTATGAGGTGTTGGAGGTCAGGATCGCACCTTGTTTTGCAATGGAATCCAGTCGTGCAAAGACCTCCTTCTTTGCCGGCATCTCCTCATAAACTGCTTCAACAATGATGTCCGCCTGTTCCAGGGCCTCAAGCCGGGTCGATGGTGTGATCAGTCCCATCCGCCGGTCCATTTCCGCTTGCGACAGGCGCCCCTTGCTGACTGTTGCAGCGTAGTTCTTTGCGATCGTTGCGATACCGTGGTCAAGGGCTTCGGTATGTTGTTCGACAACTGTAACCGGGATACCCGCATTGGCAAAATTCATTGTGATGCCTACCCCCATGGTCCCTGCCCCAACCACGCCCGCGCTGGCCAGGGGACGTCTGGGCGTATCGCGATCGACTCCTGATATCTTTGCCGCCGCCCGTTCAGCGAAGAAAACGTGACGCATGGCCCGGGATTCAGTGGTTCCCACGCAGTTCTTAAAAATCTCACGTTCCCGCACAATGCCCTCTTCGAATGACATTGCAACAGCTGCCTCTACACATTCGATACAAGCGTAGGGTGCCCGCATACCGCGGGCACGGTGTTTGATCTGGTCTCGTTTCCGGTCAAAGATATCCGGATCGTCCAACTTGACTTCAAGATTGCGGACCAGTGGGTGGGCTATACCGGATAAACCCTTTTCCGCCGCAAAGGCAACGGCACCCTCCAGGAGGTCTGTCTTGATGACCTGATCTACTATGCCCAAATCTCGAGCCCTCTCTGCCATAACCGGGTCACCGGACACAATCATGTCCAGTGCCGCTTCGACTCCGGCCAATCTTGGCAGCCGCTGCGTCCCACCTGCTCCCGGTGGAAACCCCAGTTTGACTTCCGGCTGGCCAACCTTTGCCATTGATACGATAACACGGTAATGACAACTCAGGGCCAGTTCCAACCCCCCTCCCAGCGCATGTCCATGAATTGCAGCCACGACTGGCTTGGGGCTGTCTTCAAAGCTCTTAAGGACATCGGATAGACTTTCCTCAGCCTCTGGCCAGGGCTTGGAGAAGAAGCGAATATCAGCCCCGGCAATGAAACCCCGGCCCGCCCCAATCAATACGATCGCAACCACGTCATCGTCCTTATTGGCTTGGGCGACCCCCTCAACGATGCCTTTGGGAACACCGGGACTCAAGGCGTTTACCGGTGGATTGTCCACGGTTAGTACGGCAACACGGTCACTTATTTCATAATTAACCAGGTTCATGTCTTTGCTCCTGCGGATTCAACTTGTAAGTGCAACTCAGTGTCTGGTGCAGAGAGGTAAGCCGCGTTAACATCAGAGCCGTTCAAACCAACAAACATGAGAGGCACCAATGAGAGACTACACGCAGTTCACCCAGAAAGAACAATACCAGATTAAGGCCGCGGATTCAACTCGCCAGTGTAGCCGTCTTTAACAAATTTTTTCTCAGGATTTTCTTGCTCTTTTGTGAACAGTCTCGCGAAAACCGTATGATAGCACTGACTGGGCATGGCAGAGCCAAATCAGGGGCCGGTGGTTCCTGCTCCATAGCGTTTCCTGCGCTGCCAGAAGCAGCGCAGATGGGTGTGGGGGTCACTGCCCCGGTGCTTGTCCAGATCAACAGAACGGCCCAGCCACTCACAACTGACACACCGTCCCTGCGGACCCGAGAGCCAGCCCTGAGTTGCTCCGGATTCCACTGCTTGCACAACAGGCTCTCAACCCGCTTCCAAATTCCAAGTGCAATCCCCCGTCTGGGCCTGACTCGCAGCAAGTAAAAACCAATCCTGAACCTGACAAACCGCTTGCCCTGAAGTCCAGAGTGGTGGTGGAGTTCACAGCAGATGATGAATTGGTGACACGCAACAAGTCCACCAGCCCTTTTTTTAGGCAACACACGAAGAATAGTATACCCATTTTCATTGATTTTTGATATCCTCTTGAGACTGTGGTGATTCTTTATCTGGCGAAGTCTCAAGGAGGGAACGATGCATGAACTGACGGAACAGCAAGTGGGCACCATCAAAGATGCCGCGAGCAAGTTGACTGGGCCGAAAAGAAGAGCCTTTCA
>PBTB01000155.1 GCA_002726945.1 Deltaproteobacteria bacterium
CCACCAGAATCCTGATGAATCCGGCCACGATGATTGGTGGATACGCCCAGTTTTCATATTACTCGAATTACTGGGGCCCCAGTCCATCCGAACGGGACCATGGAGTACTCATCCGCAAGATGCCCCTGGATTCTGAGGGTAAGCCAACCTACCAGGAAAGCGAACTGCACAAACTACCAAACGAATAAGAGATAAAGGTCATGAATGTAAAAGCGCAATTAAGCATGTCCTTCAATCTGGAGAAGTGCATTGGCTGCAATACCTGCACGGTCGCCTGCAAGAACATATGGACGAATCGGGAGGGCGCCGAATACATGTGGTGGAACAACGTGGAAACCAAGCCGGGCATCGGCTATCCGAAGCGTTGGGAAGACCAGGAATTATGGAAAGGAGGATGGGCCAAGAAGGGAGACGACCTGGTGCTCCGCTACGGGGGCAAGTTCGGCATGCTCAGCAACCTCTTCACCAATCCCCACGCGCCGGAAATGAAGGATTACTACGGAGATGGGGACGTATATACCTTCACCTACGATGACCTGCATTCCTCTGAACAGAGCAAACAGGCACCGGTTGCAAGGCCCAAATCCATGGTCACCGAAGAGGAGGACGTGCCCATCAACTGGGGCGTAAACTGGGAGGACAACGCCGGCGGCGCCCACGTCACTGGAAAGCATGACGTAAATTTCAACCAGATGAGCAAGGCGGAAATGGAGGCCGCGCTCAAGTTCAGGGACTGCTTCTACTTCTATCTCCCGCGCATATGCAACCATTGCCTCAATCCTGGTTGCGTGGGGGCCTGCCCTTCCGGTGCCGCCTATAAAAGAGAGGAAGACGGCATCGTTCTCATTGATCAGAACAGGTGTCGAAACTGGCGTTATTGCGTCTCTTCCTGCCCCTACAAGAAACCTTATTACAACTGGGCCAGCGGAAAGATGGAAAAATGCATCCTCTGCTACCCGAGAATTGAATCGGGCATGCCTCCCGCCTGCTTCCATTCCTGCGTGGGCAAAATCCGATCGTTCGGACTCTTGCTCTATGACATGGACCGGGTCAAGGAAGCCGCCATGGCGGAGGACATCGACCTTGTCTCGGAGCAGAGAAAAGTGATCCTGGATCCCTTTGACCCGGAGGTAATTGAGGCCGCCGGTAAGAACGGAATCAGTGACGATTGGATTGACGCGGCGCAGCGCTCGCCCGTTTACAAGATAGTCAAAAAATGGGGAATAGGGCTCCCGCTTCATCCCGAATTCAGGACCATGCCTTCGTTGTTCTATATTCCGCCCCTCGCTCCCATCACCACCAGCGCAGGAAGAGACTCTCCTTCAGATACAGATGTATTTGACATGACGAAGCCGGAAAACGGGCCGCTTATTGGCCTGGACGAACTGGACAAGATGCGCCTTCCGCTCACCTACCTCGCCAGTATGTTCGGCGCTGGGAATGAAAAAGTGGTGAAGACGGCGCTGGAACGTCAACTGGCGGTAAGACACTACGAGAGAAGCTTGAGGGTCGAAAAACAGCCTAACACGGACGTGCTCAAGCAAGTGGGATTAACAGAGGAGGACGCAAAGGACATGACCAGGGCGCTATCCCTTGCGTTCTACAACGAGCGCTTTGTTATCCCCAACACCAAGCGCGAAAACGCAGACATCAGCCCGTATACCGAGCGGGGCGTCGCCGGCTTCGAGAACATGACTCCCTGGTCACCGTTCAAGCGAAGGAAGAGTTATCACAAATCCCATCACACAGACACGAAGGAGTATGAGTAAGATGGACGCGGATCTGATATTGAGAGATGCTTATACGCTCATAGCCGAGCAGTGGTGCAGCCCCCCTAATGGGGAGGAAGACCGGGAGCAGGTCAGGAAAGATGCCGAAAGCGTGGTTGACCGGGTGAGGGGCGTCGCCGAGGAGGGTGCGGCCCTGCTTGCCAAGTTCCTCGCGGAGAGCTCCCTTTCCGAGGAGGACTATGTGGATTTATTCGAACTGGCTCCCAAATGCGCCCTTTATCTTGGAAGCCACACCTACGATGAACCCCATACCTGCGCCAATGCCGCTGTTTCCGATAGAAACGGATACATGATAGAACTGGGTGGCATTTATAGACACTTCGGCCACGTCACGGTTGGAAGGGAGTTGCCGGATTATCTGCCCTTGATGGTGGATTTCCTCGCTCTGACGATTGAATCAAAAGATGACACCATCCGGGGAAAGTTCATTGCGGAATATTTCCTGCCGTTCGTGCCACCGTTGCGTTCCCGACTGGAAGCCCTGAAAACACCTTATCTCCATCTTCTTGAGGCATTGGAGAGCATCATAACCGTTGATCTGAAAACCCAAGTATTGTCAAAAGAACCAGTCCAACCAACACAACCAATAAAGTGGGAGAAAACCTATGACACCGTTTGATAATTTCTTTTTCATAGGCTTGCCCTACATTACAATCGTACTGTTCTTCGGCGGCATCATATACCGGGGTTTAAGCGGGGCCATGAGTGGCCACAGGGGCAAGTGGAACTTGAGCGCTCGAGGTGATTATCTGTGGGCAACACGTTCCACCGGATTCTTTGGGCGCGCCTCCATAGGACCAGCGTCCCTGTGCCTGCACTGGGGTGTTCTCATCCTCTTCGTTGCGCACATCGTGGGGTTTATCGGAGGCGCATACGCCTGGGTTGGCGGGGTTAACTTTTTCAGATGGGCGGGACTCGGGGGCGGAATCCTCCTGCTTTATGGATTAACCTGGGCTCTAGCGCGCAGGATCGTTATCCCCCAGGTAAAGGCCATGAGCAGGGCAGAGGATTACATCATCCTTGTATTCCTGATTCTCATCAGCGGTTTGGGGCTTTATCAATCCGCGATAAAGCTATCCTTCGGTGCCGTGGCTATCCAGGCAGGTCCCTGGGTGGGCAGCATTCTCAAGTTGCAGCCGAATGCGGAAGCGATTGCGGGTGCACCACTTGTCAACAAACTGCACATCATATTTGCACTCCTCTTTTTTGCATACTTCCCATTCACCAAGCTGGTGCATGTGCTGAGTTATCCTTTCGGGTACATTAACAGGCCCTTTATTTCCATGAGGAAATATATAGGTCTGAAGCGATGAGAAAATAACGTCCGTACTGGCGTGGGTGTAAACGCATCACGAATGGAGCACGCTTTCCTTCAGGATCCTGCGTTATCCCGCCCGTGCGCGACCCGTCTATTCGTGTCGGAAGAAATTTCTGACCCAACACTCAAAATAGATTGAGTGCCAATGCAACAGGAGGCCACCGCTACCTCACATAAGATACTTATTTTAAACACACTGGCTTTTACGGTCTGTTTTGCCGTGTGGATGATAAATGGTGTCCTGGTGACTTATCTGGCCCCAAATCCGGGATTCGATTGGGGCGCAATCGAGATCGGATGGTTGTTGGGAATTCCGGTCCTTACGGGGGCGCTCTTCCGTTTGCCAGCTGGTATGCTTACGGATAAATTTGGCGGGAAACCGATATTTGGGAGCTTGTTGCTCATCTGTGCTGTTCCCATGTTTCTTTTATCTTATGCCAATGACTTCATCAGTTTTGCCTTATGCAGTTTTGGTTTCGGATTAGCTGGTGCCAGCTTTGCCATTGGCATTGCTTTTACATCGGTGTGGTATCCGACAAAACTGCAGGGAACAGCCCTGGGTATTTTTGGCGCAGGCAATGCGGGGGCAGCCTTGACGACTTTATTGGCGCCGACATTGCTCAATACCTTTACAGATAATGGAGAAAATATAGACGGCTGGCGCACATTACCGAAAGTCTATGCCGCAATCCTGGTGATTACGGCGATCGTCTTCTTCATATTTGCGGAGAACAAGAAGCCCGCTTCGAGCAATAAGACTTGGGCAACAATGCTCAGGCCTTTGAAGAATATCCGCGTATGGCGCTTCGGATTCTATTATTTTCTGGTTTTCGGATGTTTTGTGGCTTTTTCCCAATGGCTTGTTCCCTATTTTGTAAATGTCTATTATATGCCCATCGTGGCAGCCGGGATCTTTGCCGCTCTATTTAGTTTTCCATCCGGCGTAATCCGGGCTCTTGGAGGATGGTTGTCAGATAAACTTGGAGCCAGAAAGGTCATGTATTGGGTGCTTGGTTCATCGGTCCTCATCAGTTTCATGCTCATCGTTCCCAAGATGGATATCTATTCTCCGGGAAAAGGGATTATGGCACAACGCTCTGGAACTGTGACCAGCGTTTCGGAAACAGAAATTAACATTGCTGGGAAAAATTACCCTCTGCAGGTCAAACCCACGACATTTGAGAATTTGGATAACCAGGTACTGGTTTTCCCTACCAAGGAGGTTTGGCAGGAATCGGTAGTCAAGGTTGGTGATGAGGTTATAAAGAAAGAACTCCTGGCCAAAGGAGTGACTCGAATTTATTTCCAGGCAAATGTATGGATCTTTGCGGTGTTGATCATTCTCATGGGAAGTATCTGGGGAATTGGCAAGGCCGCGGTATATAAACATATTCCCGATTATTTTCCGGAAGAAGTCGGAGTGGTTGGCGGGATGGTTGGTGTTCTTGGAGGCTTGGGTGGATTTTGCTGCCCGATTCTCTTTGGATATCTACTGGAAGGCACCGGATTATGGACCAGTTGCTGGATATTCATGTTTTTATTGTCGTTTGTTTGTCTGGCATGGATGCATCGGGTGATCATGAAAATGTCCCAGCTTCCACGCGATCTACATTGAGCAAGTGATGGCAAATTTCTAATGGTAATCATCTATGAACTGGCGGCTCTTCCCGGATATGGACAGGAGCAAGGCGTTCTACCCTAACAATTCAATCGTTATTCAAGAAAACATTCAGGAGGAATTCAGTTATGCCAACCAATCTTGAGAAATGGGATGTCGAAGACCAGGATTTCTGGGAATCCACCGGCAAAACAATAGCCAATAAGAATCTTTGGTTATCCATTCCTGCCCTTTTCCTGTCATTTGCCACGTGGGCCATGTGGGGAGTGATCATCAAGTACATGAAGGACTTCGGATATAACTTCGGCATGACTGGTGATTTGGTGCCTGGATCCGAAGAATACAAAGCAGCTCTGTCTGAAGTAAACACCCTCTATTATTCACTTCCAGCTATTGCGGGGCTGGCTGGTGCAACGCTCCGGATTCCCAACTCATTTTTAATATCCCTAGGAGGCGGCCGCAATGTAATCTTCTTCTCTGCCTTGTTGATGTTAATACCTGCCATAGGGACAGGTTGGGCCTTATCTGATATTAATACGTCTTACCTTGTTTTTGCCTCAATGGCTTTGCTTTCCGGATTTGGGGGTGGGAATTTTGCATCCTCAATGAGCAACATAAGTTTCTTCTTTCCTAAAAGAGTGCAGGGCTATGCCCTTGGAATGAACGCGGGAATTGGGAATCTGGGTGTGGGCGCGATGCAAAAGATAATCCCTCTGGCTATTGGACTTTCACTTTTTGGGGCTGTTGGTTCTGAGGCAGTTGTGAAAGGAGTCCCCTTTGGAGGTCTGCAAAATGCTGGTTGGGTCTGGGTGCCGTTGTTGGTCCTCTCGGGCATCGGAGCATTCTTTGGAATGAACAATGTGGCAACAGGAACTCCGAGTCTCCCGGGAACGGTGCAGGGGATTTCGAAGACTGCTTATATGATCGGTTTAGGATTGATCGCCGCGGTGGCAGGCGCGTTCCTGCTGATTGGTTTACCCTGGGACAGCTGGGGAATGGAAAACGCATCCATTTGGATTGTGGTTTTCGCCGTAGCCTGCATCACCGTGCTACTGATGAAATATGCCACTCCCCGGGAAATCAGGAAAAACCTGAATAAGCAATTTGAGATATTTGGAAATAAGCACAACTGGATAATGACAATTGTCTATACGATGACATTTGGGTCATTCATCGGGTTCTCTTTTGCATTTCCCAAGTTATGTCAGGATATATTTGTGTACACTGACCCTGCAAATCCGGACTATGTCAATCCGACTGCTCCGAACTTTATGTTGTGGGTTTTCATTGGACCGATGCTTGGCGCTTTGGTCCGACCAATTGGGGGAATAATTGCTGACAAGGTCAACAGTGGGGCAAAGGTGACATGTGTTAGTACTATTCTGCAGATATTGGCAGCTTTAGCTGTAGCCTATTTTGTTATTCAGGCGAAGCAGAGCGATACGCCTGAGGAATTTTGGTGGCCGTTCTTCTCCTTCTTCATGATCCTGTTCCTGACCACTGGTATTGGTAACGGCTCTACTTTCCGGAGTGTCCCATATATTTTCAGTAAAGAACAGGCAGGCCCTGTTCTTGGATGGATCTCAGCGATTGCCGCTTATGGCGCATTTATTATCCCTAAGGTGTTTGGACAACAAATTGAAGCCGGTCACCCTGAGTATGCCTTGTACGGATTTGCCGGCTACTATGCGATCTGTCTCGTGCTGAACTGGTGGTACTATCAGGGTCCCAAGAGAGAGTTCGACAACCCATAAGGAGCGACCGCATGTTGGGTGATCACTTGCACTCCACTCCGGGGATACGACCCGGTTCTTTGCACCCTCTCTCCTCCCGGACCCCCATCCAGACAGCCCCAAAAAGGAAATTCCCGGCAGTGATTTGATCCCCTTCTTTTCTTTTGCCATCCTCAACCCATGAATTTCCTTAACAGGGTTGCTTGCGTCTCCCTCTGTATTACCGGCGCGCTGAAGGCAGCCGACCTTGAACGCATAAAATACAATAACCCCGGCCTGAAGGTGGATTTGGGGGTGGGACTGTGGGCCTGGCCGATGCCGGTGGATTGGGACAGGGATGGGGACCTCGACCTGCTCATCGACTGTCCCTGCAAGCCATACGAAGGAATTTGGTTCTTTGAAAATCCTGGCGGCGGCAAGACTCCTGCCTTCAAGGCAGGCAAACGGGTCCATGCTTCCCGGCGCAATATTCAGGTGAGCTGGGTAGCTGGCAAACCCCGCTATCTTGTTCCGGGGGCTGAAGTGTCCGCCGACCTGGCGGAGACCAGCAAGATCTATCCAGAAACCCGGGTGGAGAAGCACCGCAAGATTCGCGCCAATCAATGGAAGTACGTGGATTACGATGGGGACGGCGCCTTGGACCTCATCGCGGCAGTGGGGGTGTGGGACGATTACGGCTGGGACAATGCCTATAACCCTAAAGGCGAATGGTCCAATGGGCCGCTGCACGGATTCGTTTATCTCATGCGCAACGAGGGTACAACTACCAAGCCGAACTACGCGAAGCCAGCAAAGGTGCAGGCGGCTGGGAAGCCGGTGGATGTTTATGGCCGGCCCTCCCCCAATTTTGCGGACTTTGACGGGGACGGGGATCTGGATCTCCTGTGTGGTGAATTTGTTGATAGTTTCACTTATTTCGAAAACACCGGCACCCGCAAGACTCCCGACTACGCTGCGGGCCGCAAACTGACGCACAAGGGACAGGTTCTGACGATGGATCTGGAAATGATTCTGCCCAGTGCCGTTGATTGGGATAAGGATGGAGATATTGATTTAATTGTGGGCGATGAGGATGGGCGCGTGGCGCTCGTAGAACATACAGGAAATGTCGAGGATGGGCTGCCGCGGTTCCTGCCCCCGGTGTATTTCAGGCAGGAGGCGGATGAAGTGAAGTTTGGTGCGTTATCCACGCCCGATGGGTTCGATTGGGATGGGGACGGTGATGAGGACATCATTTGTGGCAATACCGCCGGCTATATTGCTTTCCTTGAAAACCTCAGTGGCCCGAAGCAGGAAGCTCCCAGGTGGGCTGCTCCCAAACTCCTTCAAGCGGGGGGAAAAACCTTGCGGATCATGGCTGGGGCCAACGGATCCATTCAGGGTCCCTGTGAAAGCAAGTGGGGTTATACCACCCTGACGGTGACTGACTGGAACCACGACGGACTGCCGGATCTCATCGTGAATTCCATCCTCGGCAAGGTGGTCTGGTATCAGAACACCGGCACCCGAAGGACACCCAGGCTCGCCGCTGCCCAACCCATCGAAGTGGAGTGGCAGAAGAAACAGCCGCTACTCAAGTGGGGATGGATGCGACCTGAAGGAAAGGCGCTCCTTACACAATGGCGCACTACACCGGTGGGGGTGGACTGGAACCGGGATGGTCTCAATGACCTCCTGATGCTCGACCACGAAGGGTATCTTGCGATTTTCCCGCGCTCAAAACGCGGTGGTCAGCTGCAGCTTCACGAACCACAGCGCATTTTCGAAACAGACACCGGCTCTGTCCGTTTGAACGCGCGGTCTGCTGGTGGCAGCGGTCGGCGCAAGTTGTGTGTTACTGACTGGGACGGCGATGGGCGCCTTGATGTATTGGGCAACAGTCCCAACGCTGAACTCTGGCAGAACGTGGCTGATCGCAAAGGGATGGTTAAGCTCATTAATCGTGGCACCCTGTTTAAGCGGAATATTTCCAGCCATACCACCAGCCCGACAGTGGTCGATTGGAACGGAGATAAGGTGCCGGATCTCCTGGTGGGGGCTGAAGATGGGTTTCTCTATTACGCTCGCAACCCGCGCAAGCCCTAGGCAGCGCCGTTGGTTTTCTCTTTTTTTCCTGCTCCTCGGTCCTGAGGCTCACCTCAAATAACTGCCTGTAGGCGTCGACTCCCGCTTCATCAAGTTGATCTCCACATTTGCACCCACCAATCCCGTCGCCCAGAGCGATTCCTAAAAGGGAGTTTCTGGCAGTTGCTGACAATCATATTGCTCATTGGACGCTTTCGGCCATTTGTTTTTTCGCTCGCCTCGTGCCAGAATTATCATGAATATTACTCCCCTCTGCCACGCTTCCTTGGGACTTGAATCCATGTTTTTTCACCGTCATTTCTCGCTCGTCGCGACTTCGTGCTTCCTGGTGACTCCAGCCGCCTCACCGGCATTGGCCGCCGACAAGAAACCGATCAAGGTTTTCATTCTGGCAGGCCAGTCGAACATGGAAGGGCACGCGAAGGTCGCAACGTTCGACTACATCGGTGATTCTCCCGAGACGGCTCCGATTCTGAAGGAAATGCGTGACGCCAAAGGGAACTCCAGAGTGGCGGACAACGTTTGGATTTCCTACTTAACGGGCCGAGGCGATGACAACGGTGAAGGGTTCGGCAGATTGACATCAGGCTACGGTTCGCGGTCCAATCCGACGGAAGATGGTGGGAAGATCGGCCCGGAGTTCACTTTCGGACTTTATATGGACAAGGCAATTGAAGAGCCGATTCTGATCATCAAGACGGCATGGGGCGGGAAGTCGCTTTTTTATGATTTCCGGTCGCCCAGTTCCGGTGTCTACCAGCGATCAGAAAAAGACCTTGAGAAGGGTCGTAACACTGCAGCACGGAATGGCCACTACTACCGCCTGATGCTCGGCCACATCAAACATGTCCTGGATGACATCAAGCGAGTTTGTCCCAGCTACGACGCAAAGCAGGGATACGAAATCTCAGGCTTCATCTGGTTTCAGGGTTTCAACGACATGGTCAATCGAGGAGTATATCCCGTGCTTCCCGCTGACAGCAGAGAGAATCGGTTTGAGAAATACAGCGGGTGGCTGGCTCACTTCATCCGCGATGTCCGCAAGGACCTCAACACTCCACAGATGCCGTTTATTATTGGCGTGATGGGCGTGGGGGGAATGGCCCCTGAAAAGGTGAATGAGGGCAATCAGGAATTTCGCAAAGCGATGGCGGCCCCTTCCTCCTATCCGGAATTCAGAGGGAATGTGGCCGCGATCCACACCGGCCAATTCTGGGATGAACCGCTGGCAACCATTCAAGGTAAATATGAACAGGTTAAGCGGAAGCGATATCAGCTGAAGAAGAACGAAGTGGATAAGGGCAATATGACTCGCAAGGAAATGGAAGCCGCCGTGAAGAAATTCGAAGCCGGGCTGATCTCGCCTGAGGAGGCCTCCTTACGTGCCCGTGGTGCATCCAACGCCGGCTACCATTATCTGGGTTGCGCGAAGACATTCGCCCTCATGGGAAAAGCCTACGCGGAAACCATGTTGAAACTGATGAAGAAATAATTCGCGAATCGATCACGAAGAACCGGTTTTCCTACGCTCGCGACCTGCTTCAAAGGGTTCATTTCCCTTGAAAAGAGGAGATTTCACACCCCGGGACCACCACAGGCAGCGGCCGGGGTGCTTCGCTACAGGACCAAGCACCGATTCCCACCCCTCTCTCTCCAGTCCCCGGGCAGTCTGATTCCAGTTGTCTATTTCTCACCGGAGTCAGCTCCCCACTCGCCCCGGCCTGCCAGTCCGGTCCAGCGTTTTGACGAAAACCCAATTTCCTTTCAGTAACCCAAGGTCAGGGAGCTCACGGAGAACCCCAGCAAAAGCCCGAATGTTATCGGGCCGGCCTCACACACCTCCCCCAAAAAACCGCAGCATCCATTCTCCGAACACGCGATAATCCGCCCTCCCCTGCTGCAACGATTGTTCGGCCCGCTCCACTACCTCCGGCGGGATCCTGTCCAGCCTGCTACGCATCAGATCCCGCGCATACCCCGGGGTGAACTCGGGGTGGCCCTGCACGCCCAGCATGTGCTCCCCGACACCGTACATGTAATACGGACAAAAATCGCTGCCGGCAAACAACTCTGCCCGGTCGGGCAAGACGCTGACCTGGTCCTGGTGGCTGACAAGCAACCGCAGATTCTGGAGCACCGGACGCATCCACGGCCGGCTCACGACAATACGGTTTTCCGAAAACCCCACACCCCAGCCCAACGGAGAACGCTCAACCGATCCTCCCAGCGCCTCCGCCAGCAATTGATGGCCAAAACAAATGCCCACGAACCTCACCTTGTTCTCATCCAAACGTCTGACGAACCCCTTCAACCGCTCCACCCAGTCCAATCCGTCGCTCAGTCCATGTTGACTGCCCGTGGTGAGATAGGCGTCGCAATCACCCAATGCGGCAGGGTATTGCCCCTTTCTGACATCAAACACGCGCAAACGCACGGAAGAGTCTAAGATGGAGAAATAATTACCGAACATTTCGGGGTAATTCCCGTGCTTCGGTTGCAGGCTATCCCCGACATCGTCGCACTGTAACAATCCTATGTTCACTCTTCATTCCTGTTTGTTCTGGTGATCACCCGCCAAAGCTTTGGCACAGAGTTCGGCGTATTGTCGCGCGTCCAAGGCCACCGGGTTGCCGGCGGCGCTGGGATCGCGCTCTGACATCTGGCCGATGCGCTCCAGATCCTCCGGGCGAACGCCGACCGAGGCAAGATCGTGGGGAATCCCCAACTCCCGACGCAAATCCAGCACCCACTGGAGAAAGGCTTCGAAACTGTCGTCGCCAAGATCGAGATAACGCGCCAAACGGCAAATCCGTTCCTCTATCGCGGATTGGTTACGCTTCAGCACATAGGGCATCAGGATGGCGTTGAGCAATCCGTGATGTGCGTCATACAAAGCTCCCAAACTGTGCGCCAGCGCGTGCATTCCTCCCAAGCCCTTTTGGAAAGCGGTCGCCCCCATGGCAGAGGCCACCAACATCTGCATCCGTGCCTCCAGGTCATCTCCCCGGGCCGTGGCCCTCGGCAGATACCGTCCTACCAGGCGGCACCCTTCCACCGCGATACCCTCTGCCATCGGGTGATAAAAAGGGGAACACAAGGCCTCCAGATTATGGGACAGGGCGTCCATTCCCGTGGCCGCCGTCAGTTTGGCCGGCAAGCCCACGGTCAGTTCGGGGTCCAGCACCACCGCCTTGGGCAGCATCAGGGGATGAAAGATGATCTTTTTCACCTGCTGGGCCTCGTCGGTAATCACCGAAGCCCGGCCCACTTCAGAACCGGTGCCCGCCGTGGTGGGAATGGCAATCACCGGAGCGATTCCCTCCGGGTCCGCTTTGGTCCAATTGTCTCCCACGTCCTCAAATTCCCAAATGGGCAACCGCTGGGCGGCCATCAGGGCGACCGCCTTGCCCACATCCAGGCCCGACCCTCCGCCCAAGGCAATCACGCCGTCACAACCGCCCTTGCGATAAACCTCAACACCGGCTTCGACATTCGCTCCGCTCGGATTGAGCTTGATGGCGTCGAACAACACCGCCGGCAGCCCCGCTTCAGCGAGCGACTCCAGCATCGATGCCGTCATCGGCAAAGCCGACACCCCCGGGTCCGTCACCAGCAATGGCTTGCTTATTCCCCGGTCACGGCACAACTGCGGCAAGGCCGCCACAGATCCCGCGCCGGCCTTGATCGCGTTGGGATAATTCCAGTTTCCCGTCAATTCTGCATACTCCATGGATAATCCGATTCACTCACTGGGTTAAGACAGTTTCAAATGGTAGGATTTGGGCTGTGTCAACGCCTCGAACCCCAGGGGCGAAAGCGCGTATCCGGCGCCCGAATGCTTCACCCCCGTCCAAGCCAGAGCGGGATCGAGATAATCACAACGGTTGGTGAAAAAAGTACCGGTTTCGATCTGCTCGCCCAGTTCCACGGCTCGCTCGATATCCCTTGTGAAAACAGAAGCGGTAAGACCGAACTCGGAATCGTTCATCAAGCCAACGGCCTCTTCATCCGAGAAGGTCTTCTGAATACCCACCACCGGCCCAAACGTCTCCTCGGTCATCACCCGCATGCTGTGGTCCACACCGGTGAGGATTTGCGGAGCCATGTATGCCCCCGAGGGGTCATGCGCGGGAAACAGTGAACTGTCGATGTGGGCCGTAGCCCCCCTGGCCAAGGCGTCCTCCACCTGTTCACGGGCAAAGGCCGCAGCGGACGGCTTTACCAACGGCCCCAAGGTCGTTTCCGGATCATCAGGTCTTCCCAGCTTGTATTGCCTGGTCAGTTTCACCGCCTTCGCGACAAAGGCGTCGTGAACCTCGGCGTCCACATAAATGCGTTCGATTCCACAGCACGATTGCCCGGAATTGAAGAACGCCCCGTCTACCAGAGTCTCCACCGCGGCGTCCAGATCGGCGTCGGCGCGCACGTAGGCCGGGTCTTTGCCGCCCAGCTCCAGCCCGAGACTGATAAATCTTCCCGCCACGGCCTTTTCCACGGTGGCTCCGCCGGCTACCGAACCAGTGAAACACACGTGCTGAACCTGCTCGGATCGGATCAGTTCCGTGGTGTCTTCATGGGAAAGATGCAGATACTGGAACACTCCCTTCGGCAAGCCGGCAGCCTCGAACGCCTCGTAAAAGCGCTCGGCGCACAGCGGCGTCTGGGCGGAATGCTTGAGAATCACGGTATTGCCCGCCAACAACGCGGGAACCACCGCGTTCACGGCGGTCAGATAGGGATAATTCCACGGAGCGATAACCGCCACCACCCCCTTGGGGTCCCTTTTGATGTAACGGCGAAAGCCCTCCCTGGGCTCCACCTCCACCGGAGCCAGGGCGGTCTCGGCAATACTGATCATATGGCGGGCCCTCTCCTCAAAACCGGCCACCTCGCCGGCCGCATACCGGATCGGTCGTCCCATCATCCAGCTGATTTCTTCCGCAATACTCTCCTTGCGGGCGACAAAAGCGTCCACCATGCGCGAACACACCGCAGCCCTCTCCGGAACAGGGATCTTTTTCCACTCGTGCAACGCCTCCTCCGCGGCAACCAGGGCCTCCAGCCACTGTTGTTTACCCGCCAACTGCCGGGTCGCATATACCGAGCCGTCGACCGGCGAAACCGTCTCCTGTTGTTTTGTTCCGGCCATCACTCCCATCCCTGTTGCCGATTCAAATTATTTCGAAATATCTCTGCATTTCCCAGTCCGATACGTGCTTGCGGTACTGCAGAGCCTCCCAAACGCGGGTTCCGGCGTAATGGTCCACAAAGGCCTCTCCGAAGAGTTCCCGCGCGGCCTCTGAGCCACGCAACGCCTCTGCCGCCTGCTCCAGGGAGGTCGGCAATACCAGCGAGGCGTCGTGCTCCCGGGCATAGGCATTGCCCTGCACCACCTCCACCGGTTCAAGCTGGCGCTCGATGCCCAACAGGCCGGACCCCAGGGCGGCCGCCAGAATGATGTAGGGGTTGGCGTCGGCGGAGCCCAGGCGGAATTCCACCCGCTGCGATTTGGCCGACCCCGGAATGATCCGCAAGGCGGTGGTGCGGTTCTCGCATCCCAACGTGGCGTGGGTCGGAGCCCAGAACCCGGGAACCATGCGGGAGTAGGCATTCACCGTCTGGGCCAGCATCGCGGTCAACTCGGCCATGTAATGTTGCTGTCCGGCCACGAAATGCCGCTGCACCGCACTCATCCGCATCGGTTGATCGGCGTCGAAAAACGCGGAGCCCGAGCCATCGGCATGATCCAGCGAAAGGTGAATATGTCCGGATTGACCGGGATAATCGTTGGACCACTTGGCCATGAAAGTCGCCATCATTTCTTTGCGCTGGGCCCATACCTTGACAAAGGTCTTGAACAACGCCGCCCGATCAGCGGCCTCGGCGGCATCCGTCACGGCAAGGGCCGCCTCAATAACCCCGGGACCGGTCTCGGTATGAATCCCCTCGATCGGAAACCCCATGGTTTCGGCCAAGTCCAGCAACTCGTGATAAAGATCGCTGAAAGTCGAACAACGCAGCACGGAATACCCGAAAAATCCGGGACTTATCGGTTGCAGATTGCGGTAACCCTTCTCCCTGGCGCTGTCCGGAGTCTCATTGAACATGAAAAACTCATACTCAAAGGCGGTGTTGGCTCGAAACCCGAGAGACTCGGTGCGCTCGAGAACCCGCCCCAGCACGTTGCGCGGACACAATTGAGCGGCCTCGGCGGCAAACTCGCACAAAAAGAACAACGTTTCCGGCTCAAAAGGGATGTCCCGGCAGGTCTCCGGCAAAATCCGTATCTGGGCATCGGCATAACCGGTGTGCCACCCGGTGAAGTCGGTGCCGACATTCTCATAAAGCTGATCATTGGAGTCCCACCCCAGCACCACGTCACAAAAGGCGAATCCATGATCCAGGGCGCCGAGAAACTTCTCCCGGCTGAGATATTTTCCCCGCATCACTCCGTCCACATCGATGAAGCCGACTTTGACGTTCTTGATATCCCGCTCAGTGACGATGCGTTTCGCGTCTTCGGTAGTGTTCACATCTCTTGCTTCCATATCTTTGACCCTGTTCGTTGTTACTATGCCGCAGGTTGCTCACTGACTCCCGTCAAATCAATCCCCTTGAGCAGGCAGGCTCCCAGTCACCCCGGCCTGCCGGCCCGTTCCGGAGCTTTGACGAAGAATCAATTCTCTTTCAGTGATAGCTGGACTCGTTAGATTTCAGGAAATGCACGGCGAAGCCCCCCCTTCCGGATCTGATGCAGGAGCCTTCCGCCCTTATTGGTTCGATGAGGCCTTGAAACGTGAAGGTGAACACGAAATCACACCGCTTAACGGACATATTGCTTCTGATGTTTGCATTGTGGGTGGCGGCTACACCGGATTGTGGACAGCACTCATGCTCAAGGAACAGGATCCCGATATCAAAATCACCATCATCGAGAAAGAAATCTGTGGGTATGGAGCTTCTGGAAGCAACGGTGGATGCGTTTTGACGCTTGCGACCAAATACTTTTCCTTGTGCCGGTTCTATGGGCGAAACGAAGCCAGGAGGCTCGTGATGGCATCAGAAGAATCTGTCCAAAAGATCAAGCAGTATACTGAAGAACACCACATCGACTGTGATCTCAGGATCGACGGAGCCCAATACATTGCCACAAATGAGGCGCAAGTCGGCGTCATGGATGAGGTTATCCAGGCTCTGGAGGAAGAAGGGATCAATCCATGGGTGCGGCAACCCCTGGAAAAAGCGGTTGAATTTGCAGGAACCAATGAAATCAGGGAGGCCTTCTTCTCGCCCAATGCCGGAAGTGTTCAACCCGCTTTGTTAGTTCGAGGTCTGGTGCGGGTTGCCCGTGAGAAGGGGATTCAGATTTATGAAAACACACCCATGAATCAAATCCTTCCTGACAGGGCACGCCCCAAGGTAATGACCCCGGATGGCTCGATTGATGCGGGAAAGGTCGTGCTGGCCATCAATGCATGGATGGCTTCGGAGTTCCGGCAATTCTCCCGAAGCATCGTTGTGGTTTCCTCGGACATGGCTATCACCGAGCCCATTCCAGACAGGCTTGAAGAAGTTGGCCTGACTCATGGGGCCACCATCTGTGACTCGCGCACCTTTGTTCATTATTTCCATACCTCCACCGACGGGCGGCTTCTGTTTGGCAAAGGCGGAAACACCTTTGCCTATGGGTCTAAAATGCTGCCGTTGTTTTTTCAAGCCAGCGCGTATTCATCTCAGCTTGAGAGAGCCATCGAACGATTCTTCCCAAGATTCAAATCTGCGAAAATGGAACAGACCTGGACCGGTGGTTCTGATCGGTCCACGACAGGTTTTCCATTTTTTGGGAATCTGGACGAGCACCCCAATATTCACTATGGCTTTGGCTATTCCGGGAACGGGGTCACGCTATCATGGCTGGGTGGCAGGATCCTGTGCTCTCTCTGCCTGGACCGCGACGATGAATGGAGTCGATGCGGTTTTGTCGGTGGGCCCCGAGGATATTTTCCTCCTGAACCCATCCGTTGGATTGGGTCCATGATGGTGCGTAACGCCATTCGACGCAAGGAAGCGGCCGAAGATGCCGGAGTTCGTCCGAATTTTTATGATTCCCTGATGGCTCGTTTTGCAAAATCGGCAGGCAAATCCGACAAGAGGGCCTAGTGTCCCGATCAGCCCCAGAAGACATTCCGGCCATCATGAATTGCTTGATTTTCTGATACCGGATTCATTGCGATGTTGCGCACGATCAGGAACCAGGCGTATTTCCTTTTTCAAATGACAATCATCCTCTCCCCTGCCAAGACCCTCGATTTTGGAGACCAGTGCTTTACAGGAAAACACAGTCTGCCTGATTACCTGCAGGAGTCGGAGGAACTGATCGCCAAGCTTGTCAAATTGCCCAAGTCGGAGCTCCGAAACCTGATGGGAATCAGTGAAAACCTGGCTGAGCTTAATGCGCAACGCTACAGGAAGTGGTCGATCCCGTTTACGACCGGCAATTCCAAGCAGGCGCTGCTGGCATTCAAGGGGGATGTTTATACCGGGTTTGATTTTGAAAACTGGAAGGCTGCTGATTTCAACTTTGCTCAGAAGGCATTGAGAATACTCAGCGGATTATACGGAATCCTTCGCCCCCTTGATTTAATCCAGCCCTATCGCCTTGAGATGGGCACCCAGCTGGCAACCCGGCGCGGGAAAAACCTTTATGCTTTCTGGGGGGAAACAATCACCTCGGCTCTCAATGAAGTGGTGGCAGAAACCCGTAACGGGTTCCTCGTGAACCTGGCCTCGAATGAATATTTCCATGCGGCAAACCCCGTCGAGCTGGAAGCTGATGTGGTGTCACCCGTTTTCAAGGATCTCAAGAACGGAAAATACAAGATCATTAGTTTTTATGCCAAGAAGGCCAGGGGGCTGATGGCAGATTTCATCATCCGGAATCGACTGAAGAGCCCCGGTGACCTGCATGCTTTTGACCTTGCCGGATATCGTTATGACAAAGCGGGGTCCAGCCCGGAAGCACCCCTATTCCTCAGGGATGCACCTGCCTGATCCGGAGTGATGGAAGAAGGCCGTCACCTTCATTGAAAGGAGCCGGAAACAAAGCCCGAATCGACCACTGGCGGAGAGGGTGGGACTCTCAAATCAGCCGGTTCAGGCACTGATAATGAGTCACTTATGAGTCCGGTAGGGACGGCTTGTGTCTCACTATTGTGTCCCAAATTGGTAGCCGGTGAAGGCCCCGCTGTCAATTCCTGTCCAGTGACGGGGAGTGCCGTCCCAATGCTGGCCGGGTAGTAGGCGCTGCCGCCTTCACCCCGCCTTCGGGGCAGCGCACACCGGTTCAACGTCAATCCTTCAGGCTGAAGGACTCCGATTTAAGATAGAGCATCTCCAGGGTGTCTTGCTTCAC
>PBTB01000148.1 GCA_002726945.1 Deltaproteobacteria bacterium
CACGATACCTGATGGAGTCACCAGTATCAGGCATTACGCCTTCCGTGAATGCACCAGCCTGACCGCAGTGACATTTCTTGGGGATGCTCCTAAAGCGGGTGAAAGGGGTTTCTCAAGCGCAACCCCCACCATCTACCGCAAACCCGAAGCGAAGGGCTGGGGTGAGACGTTTGAGGGTAGGCCAGTGAAGCTGATCAGCGAGAAGCCCTGATCCCCTACCCTTTAACCCGCACACCGTACACCGCACCCTGCTTCCTGCACCTTTGCAACCTACCACGTGCACCGCACCCTCGTTCCTGCACCCTGATGGGGTGGCTCCGGTTCCAGTATTTCTGGAAAATAGCTGCGCAGGAATTACCCGCGTCAGGAGAGGCAGGATGAGATTTCATCTAATGAAACTGGCGATTCTCGCGTTTTAAGGCATGAAGATGTAACCAACACGATGAGCCGGCACATCCAGTCACCCGAAACAAAGGCTGAACTTCGGCGCCAGCGAAGGATCGCGACCACGATGAGCGTGATCATCGCCGTGCTCTCGGTCACCCTGATCGGCGTCATTCTCGCCTTCATTATCCTTCCCAGTCTCTCGCAGAAAAGCACCGCTCTGGTCACTTACCAGGCCGCCATGCCCGAGGATGTGCGGATCGATCAGAAGCGGATGGATACCCAGGTGCAACGGAATCCATCGGCTCCCAGTAGCGCGATGGCGAAGGTAGTTGCCAGCACCGCTCCTTCACCAATCTCTGTTCCCGTGCCGGAGGTGACCGAGAATCCGTCGCTCGACTACGGCTCCGATGGCGACTTCGGCTCAGGCTGGGGATCCGGAGACGGCACCGGAGCCGGAGGAACCAGCTTCTTCGGTCAGTCCGTGCGCGCGGAGCGCATCTGCTACGTAATCGACTTCTCAAGCTCGATGGGCTCGCAGGGCAGGGCCGACCTCATGCGCAAGGAACTCAGCAAATCGATCGGCCAGCTCTCTCGCGGCACGAGCTACGGACTCGTATTTTTCTCCTGCATAGCGTGGGAGGCCGGCGATCACGTCAAGCTGAACCGCAAGGGCGGAAGTGCGGAAGTCAAAGGCCCCGGCGGAAAGAACTACAAATGGAAGAAGGCCGGAGACGGGGGCTGGGGACCTGCCGGAATCGGGCAACGCGCCCACTGGCTGACCGCATCGCCCAAGCAGCTGGCGGATTCCCAGCAAATCGTGAAGAAGGCTCCGCTCTCCTCGGGAACGTTCTGGGACAAGGGGATCGAAATGGCCCTCGGGATGAGCCCCCCTCCGCAGGTCATCTGCTTCATGACCGATGGCGTGGCCAATAATTCCGACGCCTGGGCCCGCGAACTTGGCGCAAAGGCGAAGTCACAGGGCGTGCAGATCAACTGCATAGCGCTGATGGAGCCGCGTGCCCACAAGGATCTCGACGAACTTGCCAAGCGCACCGGGGGACGATTCTCCGTCGTCGACAAGAACGGCAAGCACAAGCACGTTCGCTAGAGTGATCTTCCCCCGCGCTCAACGCTAAAGTCGCTGACGATTATTACGATTTCGTGAGGGAGAGCATTGCGGCGAGGTGTAAGCGTTCCAAGACTTCGTTCCTTCCTCTGACAGCTTCTCGAGATTGGGTATTTGCAATACGGGCATTCTCGAATTTGTCATCGCCACATCAAAGGCCACCGGGGTGCCATTCCATGCCCAGTCATCGATAAAAATGAAGACAATGTTGGACTTGTCGGCGGCTGAGATCGCAGTTACGGCGAAAAGCGAGATTGCGACCGTTGTCAGAAGTTGCTGTGCCATATCTATTTTGTGCCCCTGGCGATTGACGTGTTGCGTTGGTGAGAACAAGTAGTAGTGATCATCAGAATTCCCGACCCCCCATTTCTGGCGAAGTCCAAGGGTTCGGAACCATCGAGTGACACTATGATCCGATGTCCGTGATCGATCGTGTGAAATGCCCAGTGGTAAAAAGCGTGCACCGCACCCTGTTTCCTGCGCCGTTTTAGACTGCCCCTGCCTCCAAGAATTTTCATGCGGGGTGAAACATACATGCACGAGCGCGTGCAAAAAATGCGATCCCCACCGGGGGTATGCGGGGACTGCGGGAGGGAGGAATCGGCCTTACTCGAATGGTGCGCTGCTGTGGCGTAATTCAGAAAAATCAGACGGCCGCAAGTGCCTACAGAAACCAGTTACCCCACAACATCTGCAACTGGCTCGACATCTCACCGGACGAGCGAGCTAACTTCTGCCTGATAACTACAGAATGCTACTTCAGCGTCATCAGGTAAGCCATCACGTCCGCCAACTCCTGCTGCGTCAACAACACGCCCATCGGCGGCATCGGCGACACCTGCCCCTGGAACCCTTCGGCAATCGCTGCTCCCGGATCGACCAGGCTCTCAAGTATGTAGTCCTCTTGTTTGCGCGTCGCGATGGTGTCCAGGGCTGGCCCGACCGGTCCGCCCTCCCCGTTTACCGCATGGCAGCGCGCACAGTTGGCGATCGGGTGCGTCTTGAAGATCTTCCTGCCGCGCTCCACATCACCTTTCGTGACCTCGGACTCGTCCCCGGCAATCGTCTCATACTCAACCTTGCGCAAGCTGACATCATCCCACCATCCCTTTCCGGTGGATACTCCCCATCCCCCCAATAGGCAGTTGATACTGGCTACCTTTTGCGAGCCCGAGTTGAATCGCACCTTGATCTGCGTCCAATCCTGCGTGCCTTTTATTCCCTTACTCCCCGGCGCATTGGGATGGGCGCTGACGTAAAGCAACGCGCCACGTCCACCACCTCCCACATTTTCGGTTTTCACCCAGGCGCTCAGTTCATATTCTGAGTTCATATCGACCGGGACATCCATGGTGACGCCCCACTCGGCAGCCGTATCGGCCGAAATCTCGATCGAGTGTTTCCCCGTCCGGGCAACATTCGCTAACTTGTGCCGGGCCGCTCCGCGAAACGAACGCCCACTCCATCCGGCCGCAAATTCGCCCCTCAGATTTTCGAACGAACCGTTAACCAGGAGCTCCTTGCCGAGTTTGGAGGGCCCACGCTGCACCGGGCCGGCACCTGCATTGCGCAAGCTCTGCGAGAGCCACGGCTCACTCGCATTGGAAAAGTCCTTGATCAGCTCCTTGGCCGCCTGCTCGATCGTCTTTTGATCGTCGAACTGAACCATTTTATTGAACGCAGCGAGCCGCACTATCAGTTCCTCGTCCTGCACCACCGCGGTGTCGAAGAAAAGTTGGAGCGCGTTCGCATCATCGCCCAGAGCATTGATCGCATTGCGCCGCATCGCCGGGTCTTTGCTCATAAGAGCCGCCTGGTGCACTTCTGGATCGAGGGCACCGAGTCCGCTCAAACTCCAGAGCGCCTGAATCGCACCGATTCCGCCCGCCCCTACTTTCTTCTTCAGTCCGGGAATCGCCCCCTTCTTTCCTCCATCTACCAAGAGCCGTTGCGCCGTGTGCCGCCAAAACAAGTTGTCGCTCTCCAGCGCCGCAACAAGTTGCTTGTCGCTCGCTCCAGCCAGCGACTTGATCTTCGACTTCGGCGCATCTTCCCAGATGACACGATAAATCCGGCCGTGTCCGCGGTCGCGGTTCGGATTGACGTGGGCGTTCCCCCTGCCCCGCTTTGCATCGTAGCCACCGCGCCCTTTGCTGGGCGTCGGATTGTGTTGAATGATGAAGTTGTACCAGTCCGCTACCCACAGGTGGCCATCCGGCCCAACCTCCGCCGCCACCGGCGAGAACCACTCGTCCGCCGATGCCAGGAAGGCAAACGCGTTCTGCGCCTTATAGCCCGCACCCGTGGGAGAAATTTCATACATCCCCAAAAGGTGGCCGGTAGGCCCGCCGATAAACGCCATCTTCTCGCGGTAGGACTCCGGGAAGGCCGCCGAGGTTGCCAGCGCATGACCAGCTCCCGCCGTGTAGTTGTTGAATGCATCGACCTGACGGATATTCGGGGTGATCGGATGGAACGAGCGATCAATCGCGATCATCTTCGCAGTCATGCCCTTCTTGCCGTCGGGGTAGGCGGTGGCGGGAATGCCACAGAAGAAA
Source organism: Deltaproteobacteria bacterium (assembly GCA_002726945.1). Classification (GTDB taxonomy): domain Bacteria; phylum SAR324; class SAR324; order SAR324; family NAC60-12; genus UBA8110. The sequence goes on from PBTB01000148.1 coordinate 4,072, forward strand.
CTGGGATTGTTGTTGGCGGTGGAGCCAAACACATCACCGGACGAATTGAACCCCAGCCCCCACGTATTGTTATTAAACTGATGCATGAACTCGAGAGCAGATCCGTCCGGCTTCATGCGGAAGACGCCGGACCCGAACCTTTTTTGCTCACCGCCGACCGTGCCACTGTAAGACGAGTAGCCGACCGCGCCCCAGATCCAGTTGTCGAACCCGTAGCGTAGATTCGATGGTCCGGCGTGCGTATCTCCCGTGCCCCAACCAGTATTCAGCACCTCGCGCACGTCGGCCTTGTCGTCGCCGTCTGTATCTTTAAGGAAGAGAAAATCCGGAACGTGGGCCACTATAATTCCGCCGCGGGAGAAGGTCAGCGAGGTCGGGATGTTGAGTCCATCCGCAAAGACCGTCACCTTGTCGCACTTTCCATCCCCATCGGTGTCTTCAAGAATCTTGATCTTGTCGTTTCCGACCCGGTCCGGAGTCATCTCGTTCGGGTAGTCGACCGTCTCAGCCGCCCAGAGACGACCGCGCTCATCCCAGGCTAGACCAATCGGATTGATGATGTCCGGCTCGCTCGCAAAGAGCTCCAACCGGAAGCCGACCGGCGCCTGCGTGTATTTCATGCTGTCCTTGGCAGGGAGCGGAAACTGATACGGAAGTGGCTCGGGGCGGTTCTCGTAATTTGCAATGTCCCCGCGCTTCTCGTACTTGAGCGGTGCGCGTTCGGCGAGAAACTTGTCGTACGATTGCTTCCGCGTATCACCCGCCGCCCAGAGGATCCCGGCCTTGAGCAACTGATGAAAGGCCGACTGGCTCCACACACGTTCGTCGTGCCCTGAAGCAGTATAGAAAACACGCCCCTTCCCTTGCGTGCGTACCCACGTCCACGGCTCGGGCTCCTTGATATTGTCCCCGACTCCCGCCACTTCCCGCACCATCAACACCGTGCGGTCCTTCTCATTATGGTTCCGGTGTTTGTAGGTCTCATCCCACGCCTGGAACTCCTTCACCCCAGACATCGCCGGGTGTTCAGCTTTGATCGCCTTGGCTGTAAACGTTCCGCCTCCGTGGCTATCAAACCGACCACCGACCAACTGCTCGAATTCTGGTTCGTTGCCGAAGCACCAACTCGCGCAATGCACCGGCACAAAACCCCCGCCCCCCTCGACGTATCCCTTCAGATTATTCCACTGCCCTGGCGTGATCGTTCCGTGATTCGCGTAAAGCAGGACCGCGTCGAACTTGTTAAGGAAATCCACATCGTCAAAGGCCTCTCCGACAGTCGGGACGTAGTCAAAGTAGATCCCGTCCTGCCCCAACCCCTTCGCAAGCATCGGGTAGAATTTCTTACTGTTGTGGTGCTTGCTCTCATGTCCGAGAAAGAGAACCCGAATCGGGCCCGTCTTTGTCTCAGACGCTTGACCGGTTTCTCCCTTGGATTTGGTCGATGCCAGAGCAACTACTGCTGCACAAAGGACACTCGCGGCGAAGAGGGGAAGGAGGGCTTGAGTTCTCATCTGAAGATTTCTTTTGTCAAACCGGGTATAGGGGCTTCCCCCCCTTCTAGCAACGACCGGATCATGTGATCTTTCGCTCAATCCATGATCCACGGATTGTATTGTCTCGGGCTTGATGCATTGGCTGGAGGACTCCTGCGGCAAGATCTCTTGGACGATTGCAGGCAAACACGCGCTCTCACCCAGCACCCTTCACCGTGACTCCTGAATCCTTATCGGTGGTCGATGGCAGCATCTGCCTTGAGTTTGCGCGCCCTGACGATGCCGCCTTCTTCCAGTTCGGCGTGCAGTAGTCCCCCACCCTGTTTCCTGCACCCCCCACCATTTCCGCATTCGGGACAGGTTGGCGGAGGTCTTCTGTCTCGACGCTTGTCGGTCACGAGTGGCCCGCTAGCCTGGAAGGACAATGAAATTCGGATTCTTCGCGGGCTTGGCAGCATGCTCTCTCGGAGCAGGGCACTCGGGGGCAGAGGAAAAGCAATGGTTTGTGAATCGGAATCTCGTCTATGAACGAGGGAGCGCCTTGAGTGAGGAATATTTGGGGAAGCATGCTCCGGAGTTTTCCAAGAGACTTGAATCCGTCATTCCCTGGATCGTGCGGATCGAAGTAAGGCACTCGTATATGAAGAACGGCTACAGCTCGAATCACGGCACGGGAATCATTTTAAAAGGCGGGCGGGTCCTCACTGCAAAACATGTTCTGACTGAGAAAGCCAAGGAGGGGAAGAAGCAGATTCTCCTCACCACGACGGACGGACGGGGTTTTCCTGCAGAGATCATCAAGGAGGGGGAGAAGGATTGGGCCATGCTGCAGATCACCGGGAAAGAGAGTCAGGAGATGGCAATGAAATCACCCGTGGTGATGGGGAAGGCAACGTCAAAGCAGATTACGGCCTTCTTTGGCTATCCCGCCCGATTGGGTCTCGACGAAAAAGGGAGAGTGAAGTCGTTTCATCAGGGCAACGAGACGAAGGGGGTTCCGGCGAGCAAACTCTCGCCGCTCTTGGTGGTGGCCACCGTTTCCGATCCGGAGGCGATGAAGCTCAAGCCGCTGGCAGGTTTCCCTCCGGTCGGGGGGATGAGTGGTGGGCCGGTGTTAAATATCGAAGGAAAAGTGATCGGAGTACAAAATTCCGTTTCCAAGACGACCGAGGACGCCACCGGAAAGGTCCTCTCCTACACGATTAATGCCACGCCCACCAGTTAGGTGACGGGAGACCAATAGAGCACTCAGGATTTCGGCAGCCAATCGAGTTTGACGAGGAAGGCATCTGCTTCCTGGAGCCTCTCATCATGATGTTTTCCGCGGTTGAAAAACCCGTCCCCCGCACCCTGATACGGGAGTATGGACGTGTGTATTCCATCGGTTCAGTCAATGCATTTCAGAATCCCTGTAGCCGCCGCGAGTAATTGAATTCCCTCCTTCAGTTCCGTCACATTTCTCCTACCATTGAACGGTGATTCCCACCCTCACCCGCACGGCCGTTGGCATTGTTCTCGCCTTGCTGCTCCCCGGAAATGCAGTAGCGGGTGAGTCACTGGGGCCTTCGAGTCGGCGAACACCGCTCGTAATCTCGGAGATCATGTATCATCCGTCGGAGAGAGTTGATGGATTAAATGGTGAGTTCGTCGAACTCCATAACTCGCAGCCCTGGGCAGAAGATCTTTCCGGCTATCGCCTGTCCGGGGCAGTAGATTTCGAGTTTCCAGCCAATACCGTGATCCCGGGAGGTGGTTTTCTCGTTGTCGCCAGCTCACCATCTGATTCTGAATCCCTC
>PBTB01000046.1 GCA_002726945.1 Deltaproteobacteria bacterium
GAAAATCGCATATGACAATCTTGAAAAGATGAGTGGGACTCAAAATCGGCTGGCTTTAGTTTAGCCTGATATCCCTCTGCGTAACATCAGTCAGTTACTTATTTCAGTGAAAAGTTTTTTTCAGCAGACCCTATGTGAGGTCTTCGATAATGCCTGAACCTCGCCTGCACTTCGTCACCTCCAACGAGAACAAGCGGCGAGAACTCGAAACCGTGCTTGGCGAACCACTCGGGCAGGAATCCTTCGACCTTCCAGAACTCCAGACCTCCGTGTTAGAAGACATCACACGCCACAAACTCCGCGCCGCCTTTGATCATCTGCAAAAACCCGTCGTGGTTGAGGACACCTCGCTCTATTTCTCGGCGTGGAACGAACTCCCGGGACCGCTCGTCAAATGGTTCCTCCAGAATCTCGGCCCGGACGGGATGGTGCAAGCGCTGGAACCCTTCCGGGATTTTCGCGCCAACGCCGTGTGCTGCCTGGGTTACACGGAGGACGGCGAAACGTTGTATCTCTTCCGAGGCGAGGTTCCGGGCAGGATCGTGCCGCCGTGCGGCTCCCGTCAGTTCGGCTGGGATCCGATTTTCCAGCCGGAAGGTTTTGCAAAAACCTTTGGAGAGATGAGTGGGGAGGAGAAAGCTGCGCTCTCCATGCGTGCCCGCGCTGCACGCCAGTTCCGGGAATTTCTAAGTGGAGAAAACACCTCCAAAAACGAACCCTAAACCGCCTTTTCTTCCGGAACCCGGTACTCCCGACTGTGCAGCAGGTAGGGAATTCCACCCAGCAGGAAGACCGCAAGCTGGACGATGATGAAGAGGTTGAAGACGTCCGCCCCCCCGGAAAGTCCAACCAACTGATACAGCGACTCAAACGCAGCGTGGCCGATGCCGATGCCTCCAGGCGCGACCGGAATCGCAATCGTGATCATGCCAATGGGCATGATGAAGAACTGAGTGGCGAGGTCCATCCCGGAGATTCCCATCATCTGGGCGATCTCGAAGAACAACAGGGCGACCATGGAATGCAGCACAATCGAGATCAGCAGGGTCACGAGCAGGGTGCGGCGGTGATACTGGTAGCTCTTGAAGGCCGTGTACACCTTGAGCGTGAACCCACTGGCGGGCAAGCGCTGGAAAAGCCGGATGAACGGGTCTTTCCCTGCCCGGAACGGATACAGCACCAAACCGTAAAATAACAGGGTTCCCGCAAACAGCCCCGAGATCATCCATGCCAAGGGGTGCAGTGACGCTTTGCCGAGGATCAGATCCCAGTTCGTGACCAGTGCAAGGAAGGCCATCACGATGAGCCCAAACAGCCCCACAAAGCGGTCAATGAGCAGCGTCATGAACGCTCGCGTCCGACCCTCGACTTCCTGCTCCCGAATCACATAGTAGCCCTTCACGACATCTCCCGTAACGGCTCCGGGCAGGGTCGTGTTGAAGAAACTGCCGATCCACGTCAGCAGGAAGGCCCGGTTGGGGGTCACGGCCAAGCCAATCGCCCTCAGCAGCAACCACCACCGCATGGCCACCATCGGCACGATCAACAAAGCCAAGACGGCCACCATCGTCGCCAACATCCCCGGATGCTCGTGGAACAGTAACAGCCGCTCAAAATTGAGGCGCCCGCTCTGTACCAAATAGGTCAGGATCGCTGCAACAATCCCAAATTTGAGAAGCGTAAGGATCCGGCGTTTCATCAATCAGAAATTTTGCCAACGGATATGCAACAAGACCCCAGCCCCAAGGTGAATCAGGGCAAGCATCGCTAGGATTGGCCTTTTGCCAACAGGTGGTAAAACACCAGAAGCAGTCAAGTATCCCAGACTGATCCAAAATGAAAAGCTGAAGGAAATCCAGAGTGCCCAAGCGAGTTCCGGGATCACTCCCCACAGGAGGGCATAGACGCCCCCGTGCCCCGCTTCGACTACAAGCGTTCGAGTTCCGTAACCTTGTCCACACTTCCGGCAACGTCCGTGTTGACAGAGAAACGAGAACACCGGAATGTTTTCCCACCAGCGCAATTGATGTCCGCACGAAAAACAGAAGGATCGTGCCGGATGAGCAAGGGAGAGTGTGCCCTCCCGGAGGTGCTGGCACAAACGTTCCCCAAGGTTTTCATCCTGCCTGCACTGCTGGTTCGCGGCACGACCCCACATCAATGGCAGACGCTCCAAGGCAAGGTTGACAAAACTCCCAACCACGAGTCCGAGGATTCCCCCCAAGAAAATGCTCTCCCACAAATCCATGCAACTTCCTGAGATTTGAGCAAGCAAGGATTTCAGCGAATCTGAAAAAATCTCATTTCAGGCTTGAAATCACTAAATGCGCATATTATGATTTTTAACATCATCATATGTCGATGCAATGATATGCAAGGAGGTCGAGATAGAAAAACTGACACAAGTGCTACGACTACTGGGCGAGGAGACACGACTCCGGCTGCTGGTTCTGCTCTCGCAGAGTCCGCTCAACGTGAGTGAGTTGACCACAATTTTGGGGATGGCGCAATCCGGCGTTTCCCGGCATCTAGGGCACCTTCGTAAGATGGGACTGCTTCAGGAGCAGCGTGAAGGCGTTTGGACCTACTACCAACTCGCCCGTCCGGAAGCCCTGGATCCCGAACTCCGCATGCTCTGGGGCTACCTCCAGGAACAGCTCTCGGCTCTCAACGACCCCTACAACGACCGAGTGCGACTCGCCGAGGTTTTGCGGCAACGCGAGGTCGGCGGCTCCGGACTCAACGAGCGACTGCTGGAACCGGGGCAGTCGTGGCAGGCGTGGTCCCGGCTGCTGGCAATGCTGCTGTCACACAGCCCAAGCTTGCGTCCCACGCTCGGTGTCAGGGAATCCGGACTGGACGTGGTGGACCTTGGCTGCGGAGACGGCACCCTCACGGTGGAGATGGCCCGCTTTGCGCGGCGTGTGGTCGGAGTCGATTTCAATCCGGACACCCTTGCTGCGGCGCGACAGCGCATGGACCGGCTTGGATTCCAAAACGTCACCCTGCTCGCCGAGAACGTCAACGAACTGCCACTTGACTCCGGCAGTGTGGACGTGACGTTCTTCTCCCAATCGCTGCACCATCTTGACGATCCCAAGAGCGGATTTCGGGAGGCTTTCCGCATTCTGCGTCCTGGAGGTTGCGTCTTTGTGATGGAACTCGCCGCGCACCGCGAGCAGTGGGTGCTGGAAAAGCTCAACCACAAGTGGCTCGGTTTCGAACACGACCAGCTGCTCAGCATGATGCAGGAAACCGGACTGGCCGACCAGCAATCCGAACTGCTGCCCCTGCGCCGGGAGGAGTTGTTCCAAGTGATGCTCGCCAGCGGCACCAAACCCTAAGCTTCCGGAGGAACCATGCGCTACACCACAGCTTCTGCTCAGGAACTCCAAGAACTGCTCAAGCACCAAATCGTCCTGCTGGACGGTGCAGGCGGCACAATGATCCAGCGCCACAAGCTTGCAGAGGCGGACTTCCGGGGGGAAAAGTTCCGGGATCACGGTCCGTTACTCCAGGGCAACAACGACCTGCTCTCGCTCACCCGTCCAGACGTGGTCGAGTCCATCCACCGCGAGTACCTTGCATCCGGAGCGAACATTCTTGAAACCAACACCTTCAACGCCAACCGCATCTCGCAGGCAGACTATGCCTTGGAAGCTCGAGTTCAAGAGATCAACCTTGCCGCCGTCGAGTGCGCCCGGAAGACCGTGGAGGCTTTCCGCCACAAGCATCCGGAGCATCCGTCCTTTGTCGCCGGGGCCATCGGCCCGACCAACCGCACCTGCTCGCTGTCACCAGACGTCAACAACCCGGCCTACCGCGCCGTCAGTTTTGACGACGTGGCCACTGCCTACCGTGAACAGGCCGAAGCGCTGATCGAGGGGGGAGTGGATCTGCTGCTGCTGGAAACGAGCTTTGACACGCTCAACATGAAGGCTGGAATCTATGCGCTGGAGACGCTGTTCGAGGAGCGCGGCCTCCGCCTGCCGGTGTTCCTCTCGGTGACAATCACAGACGCTTCCGGGCGCACTCTCTCCGGCCAGACGCTGGAGGCGTTCTACCTTTCCATCGAACACGCCAACCCGATTGCGGTCGGCATCAACTGCGCCCTTGGTGCACAGGAGATGCGTCCGTTTGTGGAAGAACTGGCAACGATCTCGCGCTTCTCTGTCGGCTGCTATCCAAATGCGGGTTTGCCCAATGCGATGGGCGAGTACGACCAGACCCCGGAACAGTTTGCCGAAATCACCGGAGAGTTTGCCGAACAGGGCTGGCTGAACATCGTCGGGGGCTGCTGCGGCACGACTCCGGAACACATCCGACTGCTTGCCGAGCGCGTCCAACACTGCGCCCCGCATCGGATTCCGGAGTTGCCCGAGCTTTCGCGTTACTCCGGGCTGGAGCCACTGAGCATCACCCCGGATATCGGATTCCTGATGATCGGGGAGCGCACCAACGTCACCGGTTCTCCCAAGTTCAAGAAGCTCGTCCTTGGCGACGATTTCGACGCTGCGCTTGCCGTTGCACGTCAGCAGGTGGAGAGCGGAGCCAACCTGATTGACATCAACTTCGATGAAGCCCTGCTCGATGGCGAAGCCTCGATGACTCACTTTCTCAACCTGATCGCCGCCGAACCGGACATTTCCCGTGTGCCGATCATGATTGACAGCTCGAAGTGGTCGGTGATCGAGTCCGGACTCAAGTGCATCCAGGGCAAGGGTGTGGTCAATTCGATCAGCCTCAAGGAGGGTGAGCAAGCTTTTCTGCGACAAGCCCGTGAAATCCGCAGGTACGGTGCAGCGGCGGTGGTGATGGCCTTTGACGAGCAAGGGCAGGCCACTGGACTCGATCAAAAGGTCGCCGTCTGCGGACGCGCCTACCGGCTGCTCACCGAGGAAGTTGGCTTCCCCGCGCACGACATCATCTTCGACCCGAACATCCTCACGGTCGCCACCGGGATGGAGGAACACAACGCCTACGCGGTCAACTTTATCGCAGCCATCAGCGAGATCAAGCGGCACTGTCCCGGAGCAAAAATCAGCGGTGGGGTGAGCAACATCTCCTTTTCTTTCCGAGGCAACAACCCGGTGCGCGAAGCGATGCACTCGGCCTTCCTCTACCATGCCATCCAGGCTGGACTTGACATGGCAATCGTCAACGCCGGGATGCTTGATGTCTATGAGGAAATCCCTCCGGAGTTGCTCCAGCATGTTGAGGATGTGCTGCTCAACCGCAGTCCGGAAGCCACTGAACGGATGATCACCTTCGCCGAGGGCTACAAATCGGAAGCCACCAAGCAAGACAAGAAGACCGATGCGTGGCGCGAAGGCACGGTCGAGGAACGCCTCAGCCATGCACTGGTCAAGGGCATCACCGAGTTCATCGTTGCCGACACCGAAGAGGCTCGGCAACAGTACGGAATTCCGCTCAAAGTGATCGAGGGGCCGCTGATGGACGGGATGGGTGTCGTCGGCGACCTCTTTGGATCAGGAAAAATGTTCCTGCCACAGGTGGTCAAGAGTGCCCGTGTGATGAAGCAGGCGGTGGCCCACCTCACTCCGTTCATGGAGGAAGAGCAGCGCCGCAACGCATCAACCAACACACGCCCGTTGATTGTCACCGCGACCGTCAAAGGCGATGTTCACGATATCGGCAAGAACATCGTTGGAGTTGTACTGTCCTGCAACAACTACGAGGTGCATGATCTTGGCGTGATGGTGCCGTGCGAAAAAATTCTTGAAACTGCAAAGCAGGAAGGTGCAGTGGCGATCGGCCTGTCCGGATTGATCACCCCGTCGCTGGACGAGATGGTGCATGTCGCCAAGGAGATGACCCGCCAAGGTTTCAACCTGCCGCTGCTCATCGGTGGTGCCACCACCAGTCCGGCGCACACCGCAGTCCGCATCGCTCCGGCGTACAACCAGCCCGTGGTGCATGTCCTCGACGCTTCCCGCGTGATCAATGTCGTCTCGCAATTGCTCAACCCTGCCACTCGCAACGATTACGCCGAGGAAATCTCAGCCCGGCACGAAAAGCGACGAGAGGCGTATTTCAGCAAAAGCAAAAACCGGAAGCTGCTCTCCCTCAAGCAAGCACGCGCCAACGCCACGCCTTGCGACTGGGAATCCATCGAAATTGCAGTTCCGGAGTTTCTTGGGGTGCAGGTTTATGGTGCAGTTTCTGTTGAAACGCTGATTCCCTACATGGATTGGACTCCGTTCTTTTATGCTTGGGAACTGAAGGGCAAGTTCCCCAAAATTCTGGACGATCCCCGACTTGGTGCCGAAGCCCGCAAGCTGCACGAGGACGCGCAGCAGATGCTGGCACGCCTCTCTGCAGAAGGGCGTGTACAGCCTCGTGGCGTGTGTGGTTTCTTCCCGGCGAACAGCATTGGTGACGACCTCCATGTCTTCACCAACGAATCCCGGACGCAACTTCAAGCCACCTTCCACACATTGCGCCAGCAAGACCCCAAGGCCGACGGCAAACCAAATCAGGCACTGGCGGATTTCGTGGCTCCAGTCGATTCCGGCCGGGCTGATTATCTGGGTGCGTTTGCCGTCACCGCAGGGCCGGAGATCGAGGAGATCGCCCATGAGTACGAAGCGCAGCATGACGACTACCACGCGATTCTGGTTAAAGCACTCGGCGACCGACTGGCCGAGTCGTTCGCAGAGTACCTGCACCAGCAGATGCGTGTGGCGTGGGGTTACGGACGGGATGAGCAGCTTTCCCACGAAGACCTGATCCGGGAACGCTACCGGGGCATCCGTCCGGCCCCGGGCTATCCTGCGCAGCCGGATCACACCGAGAAACGCACCCTCTTCAAACTGCTTGAGGTGCAAGCCAACACGGGCATCCAACTCACCGAACACTATGCGATGTGGCCTGCAAGTTCGATCAGCGGACTCTATTTCGCACACCCGGAGTCGCGCTACTTCGCGGTCGGCAAACTGACGCGGGAGCAGGTTGAGGATTACGCGCAGCGCAAAGGTGTTGTGGTTGAAGAAGTCGAACGCTGGCTGGCGCCGAACCTTGCCTATGAACAGACACCGGAAGCATCAGCCGTTGCTGCCCTACCGTCTGCGGCATGAGGTTGCCATGCGCTTGATCGACCTCTATCGCCGCCAGCCCTTCGTCTTTTCCATTGAGGTTTTCCCAGCGAAAACCGAGGAGGGCATGGAAGCCCTGAAGCAGACCCTAGGCACCTTTGCCAAGTTCCGTCCGGACTACTTCTCCGTGACCTACGGCGCGGGGGGCAGCACCCGCGAAAACACCCACACGCTGGCCACCCACCTCCAGAACACGCTCAGCATCGAGACGATGGCGCACCTCACCTGCGTCAGCCACACCTGTAAGGAAATCGAAGTGGTGCTGTATCGGCTGGAAAAATCCGGGATCGAAAATGTGATGGCGCTGCGGGGCGATCCACCGCAAGGTTCAACAGAATTCCAGACGCCCGAAAATGGCTACAGCCACGCCAGCGAACTAGTCGCAGCCATCCGAGAACGCGGAGGCTTCGGCATCGGTGCCGCAGGCTATCCGGAAGGGCACACCGAGAATCCTAGCAAGAGCGACGACCGTCGCCGACTCGTTGAAAAAATCAACGCCGGAGCCGACTTCGTTGCCACCCAGTTTTTTCTTGACAACACTTTTTTTCTACACTGGCGCGACCGACTCGCCACCGAGGGGGTGAGCGTGCCCCTGGTTCCTGGACTGCTGGTTCCCACTTCCCTGAAGCAGATCACCCGCATGGCCGATTTCTGCGGGATCCGCATTTCCAACAAACTCCGCACTCAACTGGAAACCCACCACACCGATCCAGAAGCCATGAAGCAGATCGGCTTGGAACACGCCACCCACCAGTTGGAAGCCCTGCTCCGCGAAGGCATCCCCGGCCTGCACCTCTACGCCCTCAACAAACTTGAAGCCGTGCAGTACCTCGCCCCGCTGCTACCACATTCCTCAAAAGACATCCCCACTCCCTGCACCGCCTGAGAATCTGGTTTGAATCAACCACTGGATTTGTTAGACTTGAGGGCACACAGTCGAATTCTGATACCCAAGAGTGGCTCCTTTCCCTCAACTCTTCAAAAATCCATGAACTCACAAACAAAAGTCGCCCTTGTCACGGGTGCCGGAACGGGTGTTGGCAAGCAAACCACCCTCTTGTTGTTGCAAGCAGGCTACTCCGTCGCTCTTGCCGGACGACGCACGGAGCCGCTCAAGACCACCGTTGCCGCTGCAGAAGTCGAAGCTTCACGGACGCTGGTGGTGCCCACGGATGTGGGCGATCCGGATTCGGTTCGAACCTTGTTTGCCCAGATCAGGGAAACCTTTGGGCGGCTGGATTTGCTCTTCAACAACGCCGGAATCGGCGCACCGCCCGTGCCGCTCGAAGACCTCACCTACAAGCAATGGAAGGCGGTCGTGGACATCAATCTGACCGGAAGCTTTCTCTGCACTCAGGAAGCGTTCAGGATCATGAAGGGTCAGATTCCGAGAGGCGGACGCATCATCAACAACGGCTCCATCTCTGCGCATGTTCCACGCCCCTTCTCGTCCCCGTACACCGCGACCAAGCACGCGATCACGGGCCTGACGCGCTCCACCTCCCTTGACGGACGCGCCTACGACATCGCCTGCGGGCAGATCGACATCGGCAACGCCGCCACCGAAATGACCACTCGCATGAAGAAAGGCATCATCCAAGCAAACGGCACCACTGCCGTGGAACCCACGATGGACGTTGACAACGTGGCCAACGCCGTGGTCCACATGGCGAGCCTCCCGCTTGATGCAAACGTGCTGTTCATGACCGTGATGGCAACCAAGATGCCCTTCGTTGGGCGTGGGTGATCCGGAACACACCTGCCATGAATCAGCCTGTCTCCGTTGGCGACCTGACCTTCGCCAACAACCGCCCCTTCGTGTTGGTCGGCGGGATGAACGTTTTGGAATCTGACAATCTCGCCCTGCAAATCGCGGAAACCTTCCGGAAAGTGACAGATCGGCTTGGCATCCCATATGTCTTCAAGGCATCGTTCGACAAGGCAAATCGCTCCTCGGAGGACTCGTTTCGCGGCCCCGGACTGGAGGAGGGCTTGCGGATGCTGGAGCGGGTGAAGTCGGAGTTTGGGGTTTCAGTGTTGACCGATGTTCACGAACCCCGGCAGGCAGCGCCTGTCGCTGAGGTTGCGGACGTGATCCAGCTTCCGGCCTTTCTCTCCCGGCAAACGGACTTGGTGGTGGCAATGGCCCGGACAAAAGCAGCCATCAACATCAAGAAGGCACAATTTCTTGCACCGGAGGAGACGGGCAACATTCTGCGGAAATTCGAGTCTGCTGGAAATTCACGACTGCTGCTCTGTGAGCGCGGGACGAGCTTTGGTTACAACAACCTCGTGGTGGACATGCTGGGCTTCCCAATCCTCAAGGGTTTCGGCTACCCCGTGCTGTTCGACGTCACCCACGCCCTGCAACGTCCCGGAGGCCACGGCACAGTGGCAGGCGGACGGCGCGAGCAGGTGCGGGAACTGGCGCTCTCCGGAATGGCGCAAGGCTTAGCGGGTTTGTTTCTTGAAGCCCATCCGCATCCGGAAGCCGCCAAGTGTGACGGCCCTTGCGCTCTGCCCCTTGCTCAATTGGAACCCTTCCTACGGCAGATGCAGCAGCTGGACGAACTCGCCAAGTCGCTGGAACCGCTGGACATTGTGACCCACGAACTCAACTCATAAGAGCAACGGTGGGGAGTTATAATCGAATCTGGTGTTTGGGTAGTCACCCTCTTGAGTGTTGTTCCTCTGAAAATCGGGAACAATAACTGTAAACCGGGGGAAACGTACCAGAAAACGCCGTCTATTTGCAAAATCCCAACACTTTACAGGGCGCATTTTGCTGAGGACAGGCACCAACACTCAAGAGGGGGA
>PBTB01000047.1 GCA_002726945.1 Deltaproteobacteria bacterium
CAGGTGTTCGATCACACGAAGAACATAACTTACCGCGGGGCCTTTTCAGACAACAGGTGTTGCAATAGCCGGTGGAATGCGGGGGCGTTTCCCGGTGCGTTTTCCCCGGTTTACAGTTGTTGTTCCCGATTTTCAGAGGCACAACCCTCAAGAGGGTTACTATCAATCTGTTGGTTTTCAAAATACTACTCTTACAGGAAACACGAATGGCAACTTATTCAATCGCTCTCATTCCCGGAGATGGCATTGGCCGCGAGGTGGTACCGGAAGGGGTGCGGGTGCTGGAACAGGCCGCCCGGCGTTTTGAACTGGAGTGGCGCTTCACGGAATTCGACTGGTCTTGCGACCGCTACGAACAGACCGGAGCGTTCATGCCGGACGACGCAATGGAGCAACTTCGGGAGCATGACGCGATCTTCCTCGGCGCAGTGGGCTGGCCAACGGTTCCGGATCACCTGTCTCTCTGGCAGTTGCTGTTGCCGATCCGCCGCCAGATGCAGCAGTACATCAACCTACGCCCCGTGCGGATGCTCAAGGGGATGCGCACTCCGCTCGCGGATCGTGGTCCGGAGGACATCAACTTCTGGGTGGTGCGGGAAAACAACGAGGGCGAGTATTCCGAAATTGGTGGGCGTTTGCATTCCGGCACCTCGCAGGAGATGGCGATGCAGGAAACCATTTTCACCCGCAGGGGTTGTGAGCGCGTGATGCGCTTTGCGTTCGAGTTGGCGCAGCGTCCCGGACGGCGCGGCAAGGTCACGTCCGCGACCAAATCCAACGGCATCATGCACACCATGCCCTTCTGGGACGAGGTGTTCCGCGACGTCTCCGGAGAGTATCCGGATGTGCAGACCGACCAGTTCCATGTGGACATCCTCACCGCGAACTTCGTGCTGCATCCGGACTGGTTTGACGTGGTGGTCGGCTCCAACCTCTTCGGCGACATCCTTTCGGACCTCGGCCCGGCGGTCGCGGGTTCCATCGGCATCGCACCTTCCGCGAACCTCAATCCGGAACGAACGCACCCTTCCATGTTCGAGCCGGTGCATGGCTCGGCTCCGGACATCGCGGGCAAGGGCATCGCCAATCCCATCGGGCAGATTTGGTCCGGTGCGATGATGCTCGACCACCTTGGACACCCGGAGGTCGCCACCGAAATTCTGGAGGCCGTGGAACGGGTGCTGGACTCCGGGGACGTGCGCACCCCGGACCTCGGTGGCACCGCCACCTGTAGCGAACTTGGACAGGTGATTGCTGATGCCCTGCTGAAATAAACAGTCGGTTGCCGAATACGTGAGTCCACTCCGAGTTGGAGAGAGGTTTTGCTGAAGCTCAAAAGCCGTGGCATGAATGTTCCTCAGTAGGCTATTGGTGATGGAACCCTTGGGGTTTGGGCAGCTATGGATGAATTTTAATCTGGGCAGAGCACTAGCACCTCTGCGGGTTCCGGCATTGCCGGAGTCTCCACTTTGGGCTCCAGCGGGTTTCTGATGGGCCCACCGCTCATCGGACTCACTGCCGAAGGCTTTGGGCTACGCCTCGCCCTCGGTCTCCTTGTTCTCTTTTGCCTCACCATCGCCCTGCTTGCCCCTCGGATGACCAACGCTCCTATTTGGAGATGAGCGTAATCGGCACTTTGAAAGCGAAAAATCAGAATACCCAGCGCACCTGAGTTTGCATCTGCCGGAGCGTCTTGAAGCGTCCGAAGGCGGTGGTGTCTTTTTCCGCCAAGATGGTGAAGCCTCCGAGCTTGAGCGTGAGAGCGTCGCTCCAGTCGTAGCTGAGTTGGAACTGGTGCAGCGAGTCGCCGTCCTGCGGCTCCCACGCGAATGCATACTCCGGGGTCAGCGCCTCGCTGAGGAAACTCCGGGACCAACTCAGCAGCACGTTGCCTGAGTTCTTGCGGGTGTTGAGCAGGGAGGCTTGCCAGTCCCGAATGTGGTGATTCGAGGCCTCCAATGTGATCTGATCGTTGGCGGTGCTCGTGTAGTCGAATCCCAGTGCGGTAGCAAGCACCTCCCGCTCCGTCACCCCATCTGGTTCGGCAGTGTAGTCAGTGGTCGTGAACGCCTTGCCCGCATAGAATGCTGCCTCGCCCTTCCAGAGGAACTTCCCCGATCCCACATTGAGACCGAACCCCAGCATCCGGAAGCGCTGGTACTGTGGACGCAACGCTGAGCCTTCCAGCACCAGCACATAGTCGTTGTCCACCAAGTCGGCTGCCAGCAGGCTGAAATCGCTTCCACCCGACGTGAATCCCCAGC
The DNA here is from genome assembly GCA_002726945.1 of Deltaproteobacteria bacterium. Lineage (GTDB taxonomy): Bacteria > SAR324 > SAR324 > SAR324 > NAC60-12 > UBA8110. The sequence continues at coordinate 2,265 of PBTB01000047.1, forward strand.
GCAGTCCGTACTCGGTGTCCGTCCCGCCGAATCCAGGACGTTGCTCCGGGAGGATGGTGAGGGCACTTGACGAGGCCAAGGCATACTCATGCCCTGCGGGTGCGTAGGCGTTGGTCTGCGGGTCCGGGTTCGCAAACAGCGTGAACTGCTGGTTGGCGGCGGGGTAGAGGTCCAGCACGAGCATCCGCTGCCCAAGGCGGGCTTCGTCCACAGGTGTGGAAAACAGCTCGGTTTGGTCACGGGGGCTGACGAGATCGGTGACGATCGAGGCGTCTGATTTTCCCCAGACCACAACCTGCTGGCCGAGCTTGAGGGAAATACTCCCGAAGCTCAGTTGCAGATACCCCTCGCGCCATGTCCGGCGAATCCGGTATTTTACACGGATGGTTTCCGGATAGTTTCGATCCGTAAACACAAAACGGTCATAAACAAAATTGTACGCCGCCTTGCCGTCAAAGCGAACAAAGGCGTGTTCGCCCAGCAACTGCTCCAACTCTAACCGCAAGGAGAGACGGTTGCTGACGGTGCGTTGCTGGTGGGGACGATACGCGGCATCGTGTTGGAAGGTCCAGCGGTGTCCCGGAAAGTTAGACGTGGCTTCTGGTTTGGAAGCTTCCGGAGCAACAGAGTCCATCTCTGGCTCCAGTTCCTCAAAACCGAACTCGTCTGTCTCTTCCGAATCGTCCAATCCTTCGACCTCGGCCTCCTCAACAAAGGAATCCGAAAATACATCGTCCTGACCGTGCAAGGGAAGCGCAAACCCCAGCACGAGCAGGAGGATCAAGCCGAAGCGCATCGGAATCCCTCAGTCAAGAGTGTGCACCAAGCCCTGAAGGATGGACTCCCGAAATGCCGAGTCGGTGAGTGTGCGCTGCGTGAGGAACTCGTCGGCGACCTTGACGTTGAGGGCCACTGACTCCAAGGCCATCGTCGTCCGGCGGCGGGTCTGGACGTTGTTGACGTGCATCCGGCGGGCAATCCAGATGCCGCCGATCTGCTCAACGCTGGTGGAGATGATCCGCTTGGCGGGTTGCCCCTTGCGGTCGTAAAGCAGGATTTTCAGCGAGAGCAGGCGCTCTTGGTCAATCCACTGGATGGAGCGGCTGTAGTTGCTCTTGCGGGCGTGTTCCGGGGTCGGCTTCGCTTCAATCACCCAGCAGGGGCGTTTGCGGTAGGTGTCCGTTTTGAGCAATTTGTAGGTGTAGTCATCAAGATGCCGTGCCTCCATGTCCTCGTAGCCGATCTCCGAGCCGAAGAAACTGCCGGTTTGGGGTTCATCGTCACTGCCCGAGACGATGCGCTTTACCTTGCCCAGTGCGGCGAGATACATCCACTGGTCCGAATCCCGTCCTTGCGCCTCGTAGTCGTACTGGAGGAAGCCGATGCCCTGCTCCCCGGCAGGCTCCCGAATGAGCATCACCGATTTTGAGTCCTTCCCGCCCGCGACGGGGAAGTCCTTGCGGACGCTCTCGAACACCTTCACACGGGGATCTTCCGCGCAAACCAGCCGTTGCGATTTCTTGACGTAGCGGCAGGTTGCCAGCTTGGTCCGCGAGACTTCCGAGGCGCCGTTGTCGCGGTCCAGCACCCGCTGCATGATGGCGCGGGCCTCTTCGGCGTAAAGTGGTTGGGCCAACACCCAGCAGGCAAGCAGTGCGGCAATCGTGAATCGGGGCATGTTCTTCCAAGGTCAGGGGGTTGTGGCGGGAATTCCGGTTTCTTGAGACGCGACCGTGGGAGCCTCCTTTCCAAACCGCAACCCCGTCAGCAGGCAGAGTGAGGGGAGCAGAAAGAGGTCGGCGAGGACTGCCGTGAAGAAGGCGACCGCGCTCATCACTCCGAAGTTGCTGAGGCCGTTGTGCGAGGAGAAGAGGAAGATCAGGAAGCCGAGCGAGAGGATGATCGAGGTGAAGGTGATCGCCTGTCCGGTTTCGCGGAAGGACTGGACCACGGCCCGCCTGGGGTCGCCGTGCTGGACAACCTCCGTGCGGTAGTGGGTGAGGAAGTGGATGGTGTCGTCCACGGCGATGCCAATGGTGATGGGGGCAACCAGCAGGGTGTCGGCATCCAGCGGAATGCCAAGCCAGCCCATCAGCCCGAAGATGGTGAGGATCGGGAAGAGGTTGGGGAAGAGCGCAACCAGCCCCGCACGAAAGGAGCCGAAGACCAGCAGCAGCAGCACCGAGATCACCGCCAATGCCAGTCCGAAGCTCTTGATCTGCGACCAACTGATGTAGTCCGTGAGCAGCATCATCAGCGCGAGTGTTCCCGTCGCGCTGATTTCCAGTTCAGGATAACGCGCCTGCAACGGCTGGAAACGCTGTGCGGCCCAGGCTTCGAACTCCCGGATCAGCACGCTGTACTCGTGCGAACCGGCGTTGCGCAGGCTCACGGAAATCTGCCCCATCGCGTAGTCGTCGGTGACGACACGGCGGCGGTCCTTGGGGTTGGCGTTGTTGAACATGAACAGCGTGTTGCCCAGCACCGCCGGGTCTTCCGGAATGCGGTACATCTCCTGCCGCCCCTCGTTGAGTGTGCGGAACGAGTCCTTGGTGATGTCCACCAGCGAGTGCGAGCGCGTCACCAAATGCGGGTAGGTTTCCTCCAGATGCCGTTGCAGGTCGTCCATCGCCTTCAGCATTTCCGGATCGCGCAGGGCATCGGGCTGGTTGGCGTTGATGAGGATTTGCATGTTGTTCGTGCCGCTCATCACGCGGTCCACCAACTCGTAGGTCGTGCGCAGCGGGACGCCTTCCTTGATGATGTTCACGAGATTGGAGTCCACATGAACCCGGAACAGTCCCGGCAGCAGAGCCACCCCCAGCACCACAAACAGGACCGTTACCGTCCACGGATGGCGGTGGCTCAACGGCTCCACATAGCGGAGGACACGCTGCACCACATGCGGCTTGCCGCCTTGGGGGATCGACTCTGCCCGCTTCGTGGAGAAGGGCGACCAGAGGTCGAGCATCAACGGGAGCAGGAAGATTGTGAAGCAAAAGGCGAGCAGCACTCCAATGGCTGCAAAGAGGCCAAAGGTCTGGATCGGCACGATGGGCACGAAGAGCAGTGCCGTCAGGCCGATGCCGGTGGTGATGCTGGTGATCAGGCAGGCGAGGCCGGACTTGTGGAACGTTGAGCGCAGCGCCTGCTCGTGCCCCTCGCCCTGGTTGCGGAAGAAGAGGTAGCCGGAGAGGATGTGGACCGAATCGGCCACACCGACGGCGAGGATGAGATAGACAAGGATCGTGATCATCGAACTCATCTCCATCCCCGTCCAGCCCACGGCCCCCACCACCCACAGCGACGTGAGGATCACAAGCAGCGTGGGCCAGACCATCCCGCTGAAGGAGCGGAAGAGCAGAGCGAGCGTGACGAGGATGAGCAGGAGCGAACCAACGGAAATGATGCCCAACTCGGTCATCATCATTTCCAACATGGCGTGAACGATTGCCGGCATCCCAACGGGGTGATACTCCAGATGCTCCGTGTATTCCGGTTTGTTGAGAATTTCGTAGAGTGCCTCGGAGAAGCTCACATACTCCTCCATCTCGGTGGCCTGAAACTCCGGAAGCCCCTCGGTGCGCCCAACGTGGGCGACCTCGATTTCGTCCCCGGAGAGGTCGAGCAGCGTGTCTTCCTCGCGGTCAAAGCCATAATCCTCTTCGGTGGAATCCGCCGCAACGGCTTCGATTCCGGAAGCTTCCCCGGTCTCGTGCTTGAGGGTCGTCCCGAAGTCCGTGCGGATCATCAGCCCGCCGTACTGCGAATCCTCGGAGAGGTAGAGCAGGGGGTAGTCTGGATGCTCCAGCGCGGCTTGGCGCAGACGCTCACGCTCCGCGTCGGTTTCCGGGAATCGGTCGCCGATGAACTTGCGGGCAATCAGCGCGTCCTTGGTGGCCTCCATGTAGGAGGCGTTGAGCAGCGTCTGCACATCCGCGATGTGGTCGAGCGGGTGCGACTCCCCGGAACCCAGCTTGAGGCGGTACTGCTGCAAGTCCTCCTGAATTCCACGCACCGCCTGCAGCGAGGCGTCCGAGAAGATGTCCCCGTCCTTGGCGCGGTAGATGACGTAGCTCGACTCGTCGCTGCCGAAGATCATCCGGAAGCGGTCGAGGTTCCGCTTCATCGGGTCGTCGTCCTGAAAGTACGCATCCAGCGTCATGTCAAACTTGACCCAGTAGCCGCCTCCGGCAATCACAAGGGTGAGCAGCACGAAGCCAATCCAAATCGAGCGGCGGCGAGGGCGCAAACGGTCGGGCAATCCCTCAAACCAAACGTTGAGGTGGTTGAGCAGTTGGGCAAGCATGGTTATTTCTTCAATCTCTTTCGGGTCTGATTCCTCGCAGCTTGCTGTGTCAAGCAAGGCATGGGGGTTGCTCTCAATGGAGAAGCATTCAGGAGTCAGGCTCCTCCATTCTGACTCCTGCATTCTGGATTCTCAAGACCCGTAGTTCTGCCGCGGGATCGTTTATTTTCTCCAGTTGCGATACCGTGGTACGTTCCGTGCGCAGGATCGTATTTTCAACAAGCAGGAACCGTCACGCAAATGTTTAAGGATTGGCCCTCGGCCTTGAAAACCACCAGCGCCTACCTCCGCTACCTCATCACGCGGTTTCAGGAAGATCGGATTCTCCTCTATGCCGGCTATCTGGCGTATGTCACGCTGCTCTCGCTGGTGCCGTTGATTACGGTCATCTTTGCGGCCTTTTCGCTCTTTCCGGTTTTTCAGGAGTGGCGGGGCGAGGTGGAGGCGTTTGTCTTCAGGAACTTTGTCCCCTCGTTGGGAGAAACGATTCAGGATCACTTGATCCGCTTTGTCGAAAACGCCTCCCGGATGACTCCGGTGGGGTTGGTCGTGCTGATTGTGGTGGCCTTGATGCTGGTGGCTTCGGTTGACCACACGCTCAACCACATCTGGCGCGTCCGCAAAAACCGACGGCTAGTCGTATCCTTCTCCATTTACTGGGTGGTGCTGACGCTCGGTCCAGTCTTGATCGGGACTAGCTTGGTGACAACCTCCTACCTGCTGTCGCTGACAGGTTTTGAGGAAAACACGCTGATGGTGGTGCGGAACTGGTTTTGGGAAACGCTGCCGTATCTGGGGTCTTTGTTGACTTTTTTGTTGCTGTATGTGGTGGTGCCCAACACCCGCGTTCACTTCTGGAGCGCCGTCAGCGGAGCCGTCATTGCCGCGTTGTTGTTTGAGTTTTCCAAGTCCGCCTTTGTTTTATACCTCACCCACTTTCCCGTCTATCAGGCAATTTACGGAGCCTTGGCGACGATTCCACTGCTCTTCGTCTGGATCTTTGTGTCGTGGATGGTCATCCTGATTGGGGCGCAAGTCGCGGCAAGTCTGGATGGATTTCTGGAAGCCCAGAGAACCCTCGAAACTCCAGACACTGAACGGATGCCCGAAGAAAGCACAATCACCAATGAGAATGCAAATCCCCGCTTGTAGCAGCAGGCAACTCCAGGGCTCAGGGCCAGCGGTAGCCCAGCATGATGTGGTTGCCCTCCACCTTCTGGTTCGGAAACTCGCTGAACTTGAAGGTGCCGCTCTGCTCGTGATACGCGGTGAGCATCCAGCCCGACTTGGTTTCAAAACCAAGGCCATAGCCGCTGCCACCAGTGGACCTGATCCCGGAGTAGGCACTCAGCGATTCAATCCAGGTAAGAAAGTATTGCCCGCCGTGAACCCCGACGAAGAAGGAACCCATCCAAGCACGAAACTCTGCTCCGAGGAGATTCGTTTTGTAATACTGGTACTTGGTGTTGTTGGGCAACTCCCCCTTGCCTCCATGTTCAACGTAGGTGATCAATGCCGAAAAGGATTTTCCCAGCGGCCATTGGTAGTCCAGAGTCACGCTGTAAACGGATGAGGTTTGGTAACTTGTGCCGGAACTAGCGTTGACGGGCTTCAGGGAACCTCCACCAAGCCCCGTGCCCCAGCCTTCTCCGGGATCAGCGAGGAGGTGTTGTATCCAGAAAATCAGGACGAGGGGGAGGAGCAGGAGTTTGAAGCTGCGCATGGTGATCTCCTTGAAGATTCATACAAAGGGTTCCCCCATTCTTTCAGGGAAGCCCCACAACTGCAACCAATAGATCGGAGGATTTCTTGCATGGCACGAGGCAAGATGGAACCTCGCATGAAACGCCTGCTCACGACCGGATTGCTCGCCCTTGGACTACTGGCCTTGTCCTCCGGATGGGGCCACGCACTGCCAATCAAAACGGAAATCCTCAACCCGCAGAAAAAAATGATCGGTCGGGCGCATGTGTACATTGATTATGTGGAACTGCTCGATCCTGCGGAACAGCTCAAAGGCCGAGTGGGATTCGTCAAGGCCGACGGACGTTTCCAACTCTTCATCGTTCGGGACGGGGACAAGCAGGAATGGGTGGGACGCGCCGCCAATCGACGGCTCTACGATACCAAAGGTAAGCTGCTCGCACTCTACGACTGGACAACCTTTTGGGTCTATGTGTACACCCCGGAGGGCGAAAAGCTCGGACAGGCGCGTTGCCTCTCGTTCCGGGGCATCTGCGCGGCTGGAGTCGCCAGCTACCTCACGGGGTTGCTGGAGCCGCAGTAACGCTCCTCGTTTCCTGCCAGACCGTTGCGGTAGGCGTTCAGAGGGTGGTAAAAAACCGTCGATTTCACTCCCGATAGCCAGTAGCTCTTGCAACACCTGCCGCGAGCAGGTGCGGACGTTGTCTTCATGTTGGTGCTAAGTGGGAGCATGGCGTACTGATGGTGAACAGGCAAGCGCAACCGCTGTGGCGAGACGCAGTTCCGCCAAGGGACACGGTACTTCCCGTCATCGCGGCAAGTGGGTAGTCACCCTCTTGAGTGTTGGTGCCTGTCCTCAGCAAAATTCGCCCTGTCAAGTGTTGGGATTTTGCAAATAGACGGCGTTTTCC
>PBTB01000048.1 GCA_002726945.1 Deltaproteobacteria bacterium
TGGAAATAGAATAAAGTTTGAGCAAAACTCCATTATTGCGGATGTCTTTTGATGTTATTAGGTTGTTTTTTTTTTTGTTAAAAGTTCATTCTTTGAGTGAAATTTATCTCTGAGAGCTTTTTCATAGAAAAAAAGCTTCCTTCCCTCTACTGATTTCTCATTGAACCGTTCATAACCCATCTTTTCATAAATAGGGCTTGCTGAAAAAGTCCAAATCGACTCTGAAAGTACACAGCAGCCTTCTAACCCCAAAAGCTGATTTTGAATATAATATTGATATTATTAGATATTTTTGTTTATCGCACAATGTGATCCATTGATCCGTTCGGAGTGATCGATCGCTTGATCGGGGTTCCTTCCCGATGCATATGCAGGGTTTTTGTGGGAATTAGGCTAAAAACCCTGCATTTGAGCACCTAAAAATCAGACCAATTCATTGATTTATTTGATGAAAATACTTTTTCAGCTAGCCCTATTTAATGAGATTAACCTGTTCTTAAAGAACCGAAGATTTTGGAGAAACGCATCCAAAATCCATGCTACTATCCTGCTGTGTTGCAGACTGCGGTGACCGTATCACGTCCGTTTCTCGCCAGCGCCGCCGCTAAACGCTACGTTGTCGGGATTGCTCTGCTGCTCGTCATCCTCGTGCCATTCGCGGCGCTGAACCGGCTCCCCAAGCTGGATACGATACGGGAGGATCTCGGCGCCGCGCTCGCCCCCACCGCTCAGTGTTTCCAGGGATTCTGCATTGAGGACCCCGACAGTGCGAGCGAACGGACCGGTTTCTTCGGCCGTTGGTGGCGATTCTCCGTGGCCTACCTCGAATGCGTAGCCGTCGGGATGCTGTTTGCGTTTGTGGCCGCCGCCATCGCCGAGGCGTTCCTTGTTTCCAACGTGTCGGTGCGTGCAGGCCTCGCTACCTCCGATGGACGCCCTGATCGTTGGCGGCGCATCCTCAAAGGCATCGGTCTCGGCCCCGTGCTCAACCTCTGTTCGGCATGCATCGCTCCGGTGTCCAGCACGCTACGGCGCGGCGGAATGGGAGTCGAGGGCGCGCTCGCGCTGGTGCACGGATCGGCCACACTGAATGTGCCGTCACTCCTGATGATCGCCGTGGTCTTCAGCCCCCTCCTCGGTGCGAGCCGGCTCACTCTTGGGCTGGTCGCCGCGCTCTCGCTGGGGCCCCTGGTCGCCTGGGCGACCCGTCGACGTGGCACGAGCCCCAACGACCGCGCCAGCACCGAGGTCGCATGCGAGGCCCCGGTAGCGGAGGTGGAGTTTGCGACGTGGTCGGAGGTGCTGCGGACGGGCGGCGCGGAATGGCGGCGCTCGTTCGCGCGACTGGTGCGGCGCATGTTGCCGCTCATGATCGTGGCCGGCTTCGCGAGCGGAGCGGCCATCCAGGTGCTGCAACGTGAGACTGTTTCGGCCTATCTCGGCGAAAGCGTGCTGGGGGTCGTCATCGCGTCGACACTCGGCGTTCTGATCAACGTGCCGCTGCTGTTCGAGATCCCGCTCGTCGCGCTCTTGCTGATCCTCGGCGCGGGCACGGCTCCGGCCGCAGCCCTGCTGTTCGCCGCCGCCGCCGGGGGTCCGGTTACCTTCCTCACGCTTTCCAAGGCACTCGGTCGGAGTGGCGTCGCCGTCTATGCGTGCGGAACCTGGGCTATCGCCGTACTCGGCGGTGGCGCGGTGCTGCTGTTGGGGGTGCTGCTTGGCCCCGAGCGGTCGGCACTGCGACTCGAGGGTGGTCCCGCTGCGGATGGCGCCAGCCACGTTGGCGCCGTGCCCAACTCCATCGTGCTGGCCACATGCGCTAGCGAGACGGCGCTGTGCCCCGACCAGAGCGGACTTCGCTGGCCGCACACTCCGACTGTCCATGGGCACTCCGTGGTCAGTGCCGGTGGTGCGGTTGGTGACTTCAACCGGGACGGTTGGCAAGACCTGTTTGTGCCGTCTGGTGGCACCATGCCCGACCGGCTGTACATGAACAACGGCGACGGCACGTTCACCGATCGCGCCGTCGAGGCCGGAATCGCGGCCCAGCATCACGGCTACGGGGTGGCCGTGGGCGATGTGGACAGCGACGGCTGGCTCGATATCTTCGTCATCAGCTATGGCACTGTAGACCAGCGCTTCACCATGCCCGGCAACCACCGCCTCTACCGCAATAACGGCGACGGGACGTTCACCGACATCGCCGCCCGGGCGGGGGTGACCACCACCAGCCTTAAACAGCCGACCGGCACTGGAGCCAGCTTTGGCGACTACGACCTCGACGGCGACCTGGACCTGGCCGTGGCCTCGTGGTTCTACGGCGAGGGGGGCAACGCACTGTTCCGTAACAACGGCGACGGGACGTTCGAGAACGTTACATCGCTGCTACCATTCAGTGGGAACCAGGCCCCCAAGGGGTTTACGCCGCTGTTCGCTGACATGGATGGCGACCGCTATCCGGAGCTACTGTGGGCCGCCGACTACTTCACCAGCCGCTACCTCCGCAACGATGGTGGTCGCGGCTTCACCGACATCACCGAGCAATCCCAGACCGGGCTGGACGCCAACGGCATGGGCGCAACGGCAGCGGATCTTGACAACGACGGGAGGCTCGACTGGTTCGTCACCTCAGTGAGCACGCGCTTTCCAATCGAGGGAGCGCCGGGCACCGGGAACTTCCTGTATCGAAACAAGGGCGAACATCTCTACGAGTCCATCGGCGACAGCGCGGGTGTCGAGGAGGGCGGCTGGGGATGGGGTGCCGTTGCCGTGGATCTGGACCACGACGGCTGGCTCGACCTGGTTCAGACCAACGGCTGGGAGGGGCACAACGGCAGGGACGCTCCCGAGTGGAAGTCGGAGACGACCAAGGTGTTCCGCAACCTCACCGCCGTCTCACCTGAGCTGACCTTCGCCGACGTCGCCGAACAAGCAGGCCTCGTCCACCGCGAGCAGGGCCGAGGACTGGTCCATCTCGACTATGACAATGACGGCGACCAGGACCTGATCATCTTCAACAACCGGGGACTACCCACGTTGGTGCGCAACGAACTCGACCCGGGCAGCGACGGCAGCGGGCGCTGGCTGCGTGTCTTTCTGGATACGGCAGCACGTGCAGATCTGGCGCCCGACGGTATCGGCAGCGTGGTTTCCGTGCGCACTGGCGATATGCGTCAGGTGCGCTACGTTGGAGCAGCGGCCGGCTACCTCGGTCCGTCGGAACTGTCGGCCCACTTCGGTCTGGGTGCCGCGTTGGTGGTGGACGAGTTGCAGGTGCACTGGCCCGATGGCAGCACCTCCACCTACCACCAGGTGTCCACCAACCGCACCCTCACCATCGCGGCGCGCTAGCGGGTCACCGCAGCTATTGCAGGTGGCATTCGCATGGGAGCCCCGTGGACGGTGTGACCATGGACTTTGGCGTCAACGCTCAGGTCTCCAGCTCTTGCCAGCCTCCAGTTGTGGCATGAGGAAACTCATGCCTTGGTTGTCTGTTGGGTTCAGCAAGAGCCTCCGCGAGCAGACGGTTGAGTCGCCAGAGGCACAGAGCGTAGACGTGGAGGCAGCAAAGAATGGGCGGTTGTCAATGAGACTCAGGATTCGGTATAAATAGGGTCTGACTAAAAAATAGAATTATATAAATCAATGAAATTTAACAAGATTTTCCTGTTATTCAAGAACCGAAGATTTTAGGGAAACGTATCAACAATCCATTTATGCGAAAAGCATTACTATGAGCAATGCCACAGAGGTGCCCCCCGCCGTCAGTGAGTCCAAGAGACGTGCCGGGTTGGCGTATTTCTGGATCCGGCTTCTCAAGGAGAAACCCCTGGGGACAGCCTGCGGGATCATCGTCCTGCTCTTTATTGTGGTGGCGCTCTTTGCCCATGTCCTGGCTCCTTATGGATCTACGGAAATGAGCTTGGCAGACCGTCTCACTGGCCCATCGGCCCGCTATCTCCTCGGGACCGACCATGTGGGGCGGGACTTGTTGAGCCGCCTGATCATCGGGGCACGTCTTTCCTTAATTGTCGGTCTGGCGGCGACCGCTCTTAATGTTGTCGTCGCTCTCGTGATCGGCGGCATTTCGGGATTCCTTGGTGGTAAATTGGACTTGGTGGTGCAGCGCTTTGTCGATGCCTGGATGGCGATCCCGGGACTGCTCATCTTGTTGACCATCATGTCCATCGTGGGGCAGGGTTTGCCACAGATCATCGTGGTCCTGGGGGTAACAGGGGGCATCGGTGGCTCCCGAGTCATCCGGGGTGCCGTGATTGGTGTCAAAGAGCATGACTATTTTCTGGCCGCCCGGGCCGTGGGCACCCCCACGAGCCAAATCCTGATCCGCCATGTCCTGCCCAATATTATGGCGCCTGTCATCATCATCTTCTCGATCAACATCGGGGCGGTCATCCTGTCTGAAGCATCGCTGAGCTTTCTCGGATTTGGTCTGCCCATCGACGTTCCCAGCTGGGGCGGGATACTCAGCCGTGAAGGGCGTGAGTACATGGAACAGGCCCCCTGGCTGGCGCTCTGGCCGGGGCTTTGCCTGACGCTGGTCGTCTACTCCTTCAACATGTTCGGCGATGCCCTCAGGGACCTGCTCGATCCGAGGATGCGCGGCGGAGAGGGCAGTTACGGCGCCGCAGGGAAACACAAACGAGGATTCCTCTCCAGGCTGCTCAACCCCTTCGCCTAGCAGCAGCACTCTCCCCAATCGGGTTGCAAAACCATCCAAGCACAGGGTCTCAAGGCCAGCGGGCGCTGCCTTCATAACACCCGCCATTTGAGAACCATTTTTTGAATCAAAATCAGTTCAGGGAATCTGGCATGTGCAACAAGATTCGTTTTTCCGCAGTCTCTGCCCTCTGGACCAGTCTGCACGGTAAATCCAGAGACCCCTCTGGGGAGTCATCATGCTGAGCAGGACTGAGATCCGTGCGGGAAAAGACGCAAAAACAGGCGCCGCCCCTCAAGCCCAACACCTTGGAACCGTTGGCCGGACTGAACAGCGCTCAGGATTGACGATCAAGGGCGAGGTAGTCGCTCAATTCGGCGAGTTGCTTGCGGGCGGGAGCGTCCGGGAGGGCTTTCAGGGCGCGGCGGGCGTTTTTGGCGTGTTTCCGGCAAAGCTTTCGCACCGCGTCCAACGCGCCGGACTCCTCCGCTTTTTCGATGCACCACGCGATGTCTTCCGGACGAGTCTGCTCCGGCTTGGTGAGCAGGGTGTTGCGGACGCGCTCCGCGTCTGACGCGGGCAGCCGCTCCAGCAGTTCGATGACGATGAGGGTGCGCTTGCCCTCCGCAAAATCCCCGCCGCGCTCCTTGCCGTAGCCGCCTGCTCCGGAGGTGGGCGACTGGTGTTCGCTGTCCGCTGTGAGGTTGAGCAGGTCGTCACGAATCTGAAAGCCCATCCCCAGGGCCTCCCCAAAACTCCCGATCCCTTCCAATTCCAATGTGGACGCCCCAGCGATCAGCGCGCCGCACTGGCACGGCCCGCGTCCGGAATACCACCCCGTCTTGCGCACGATCATTGCGTGGTACTCCTCACGGGTTGGAAAACGGTTTTGTGCCACCCAGCCGATGTCGAGCGCCTGCCCCTCGAAGGTGCGGTCCATCACGCCAGAAAGGTGCCGATGCACCCGCAGGGCGAGTTCCGGTCCAAGAGTTTCGTGATTGTCAAGCAGGGTTGCATGGACGAGGCTGTGCAGCGCGTCTCCTGCGTTGAGTGCGAGCGGAATCCCGTGGATTCGGTGCAGCGCGGGCTGCCCTCGTCGGGTGTGCGAACTGTCCTCAATGTCATCGTGGACGAGTGCAAACTGGTGGAACAATTCCAGCGCAACCGCCGTAGTCAATCCGTCCTCCGGATTCCCGCCGAACAACTCACAGCCGAGCAGCAGCAGGGCCGGACGAAAGCCCTTGCCACCGCGTGAAGGATAATCCCGCACGAGCGGGTAGAGGTAGTCCGTGCCGGAACCTTGCGGGATGCGGCGCAGCACTTCGGTGGTGACGGTTTGCGCAACGAGTTTCAGGTATTCGGTGACTCCGGAAGTCGCGGAAGCACGAGGGAAAGCGGTGCTCATAGCATCAGGAGCGACGTGCAAGGTACTGAAGCTGTGGAATCCGGAAGGTTTCCTGAATGCGTTGGTTGGCGGATTCGAGATCACGTGCAGGCAGAATGAGCTGCCGACGGTCGGCTCCGGGGCGTAGCTGGATGACATGGTACTCCCCGGAGGGTTGCCGAAACGCCGCTTGCACCGCTTCCAGCCCGGAAATTTCGAGACCGTTGATCTGCTCGACCACCTCGTGTGAGAGGTCTTGATAGCCAAGGTTGATCGCGTCCGGAAGCACATGCGTGAGCAGCACGATGCGCTGGGAGGGGTTTTCCAAAGCGGTGTGTTCAAGTGCCTTGTAGAGCCGTATGCGCAGGGGGGCCCGTTTGCTCCATTCGTCACCCCACGAGCGCAGGTAGTTGAGGGAAAGCTCTTGAAAAAGCAGCCCGCCTTGGACAAGGTAACGCGGTGCAGCGCCAGAGGGTTCGCTGGAGACCAGTGTTTGATTTGACTCAAAGGGGCGGACGGTTGCGGTGATGGTTTGCTCGCGGCCCTCGCGCCAGATGCGAAGATCAACCGAAGCTCCCAGCGTCAGTTCCTCTAGGAATAAGGCATCAAAGAGGACAGAACCCCAAACCGGATGTTCGATCTGCCCGTCGGCATTGAGCGACCACACCCCAATGTGCGTGAGCAAATCACCCGGACGCAGCACCTGCGAACCCGTGCCAAACGACAGGGCACGGGTGATCCAGATGCCCACTGCATCAGCGGGAATACCCGCGTGGTCGGTCACGCTGGGTTGCGGGACGCGAGTCCAGAGGAAGCCCCGGTGCGCGAGGGCCGAGTTGGGGTTGGTGGGCGGATGTGCCAGAAACTGCTGCAAGTGTGTGGCGTGAAGCACACTCCATGTTTTGTCGGACTGCTTCAGAGCAAGGCCGATCAAACGATTCTCTTGCAACACGGGTGCACCGGCAGGACCGGAATCTTTCACGCCTTGCACTTGCAGCACTGGAAGCCACGTTTCGGTGCGTAGGCGATAGCCCACCTTCAACTCATCCAACGTCCCCGCTTGCTGCTCCCACCTGTCCGGAGCCTTGGCGGTGGCCACCTGCACTTCCCCCTTCTGGGCCTTGCCCCAACCCGGAAACTTGAGCCCGGACCAGAAAGCACGGTTTCCGACCTCCAGCAGCGCAAGGTTCAGGGCATCGTCGGTGCGCAGCACGGTGGCTTGGGACGGATAGCGGTCTCCCGGACGATAGACCTCGACCAGCGAGTGTTCGGCAACAAGTTCAGCGGTGGCCAGCAACCGCTGATTCGGTGTGACGAGTGCGAGTCCGGTTTGCCGACGAACGGGCTTGCGGTTCCACGGCATCTGCCAGTCGTAGGGTTGTTGGTACACGCGCAGGAAGACCGCGTGCTGCACCTCGGCAGCAGAAAGTGTTGTTGACGCAGAACCAATCAGCAGCAGCCCCGAAACCAAAAACATGAAAGTAAGCGGTCGATTCCGAAAAGTGTTCATAAACCCTTTGTCGTGTGCAGCCGCTTGGCTTCGGTGATACCATAGGTCTGGAGAATTTCATTGTGTTTCGATTCAACCTCGTGTCGGTTCAGAGTCACGGGCACTGGATTCCAGTGGCTGGTGAAGACAAGATGCCGGGTTTCGGCAGGCAGCGAGTGCAGCAACAAATCCAGGTGCTCCAGCGACTGCACGGGGGTATCGTTGAAACGATCGAGGACGAAGTTGCGCAACTCCGTGTAGCCGGAATTGCTTGAAGCGGGCAGCACTCGGGCCAGCACGACCCGCTGCTCGCGGAGTGTGTTGGGCTGCTCGATTTCCCGGAACCAGTGTTCGTAGGCGAGCACGGGATGCAACTGATCCTGTGCTTTCAGGTAATTGCGGGTGAGTGCAACAAAGACCAGTCCGCCGTGAATCAGGTACTCCGGAAGTCGGTCGTAGCTGTTGCGCACCTCGCGTCCAAACGGCGGGAGCTTGAGCGTGAGGGCGACAGTGTGGCGGCGGTGGTCACGCCAAATCACAAAGCTCAGCACCTCGCCCACCTGCCGATCCTCGGCAACGATGTAGAAATCAACGAGCAGCGCCTGATGTCGCACCATGCCTGCGTGGTTGATGGGCAAGCCCTCGATCTCCAGCAAAACGTCGCCTGCCTGCAAGACGCCCGCTGCCGAAGAGCGTGACAGGATGCGGTCCACATGAACACCCCCCTCGCCTTCCGGGAGGCCAAGGAAGGCGCGCTCATTGCGGTTGAGCAGGGGGCTGGTTTGGATGCCGATTTCCGGAACGCCATCGTAGGAGCCGTCCTCAAGGTCGCGCAAAAACCGTTGGATGAGTGGCACCGGAATGAAGTAGCCCACATCGTTGAGCTTGAGGTTGGACTGAAATGCAACCCCGACGACCTTGCCC
Organism: Deltaproteobacteria bacterium; assembly: GCA_002726945.1. Lineage (GTDB taxonomy): Bacteria > SAR324 > SAR324 > SAR324 > NAC60-12 > UBA8110. The sequence goes on from PBTB01000048.1 coordinate 8,476, forward strand.
TCCTGCATCACCGGTCCGCCGCTGTTGCCTGGATTGATTGCAGTGTCTGTCTGGATGAGCAGGTGCGAATCCACTCCGGGATGGACATAGGTGCCGAACTCGATACGTGACACCACCCCTTCGGTGTGCGACAATTCCTCCCCCCCGAGTGGATAACCGTAGGCTTGGACCCGGCTCTGGAGTTCCGGGAGATTCCCGAAGGGCAGTGGCGTCAACCCTGCGTAAAACGAGGGATCGTCCACCTGAAGCAATGCAAGGTCGGAGTCATGCGCGACCGCCACAACCTTGGCGATGAAGGGTTCGGGAACCGCAGGCTTGTGGACCAGCAGCATCCGGGAGTCGCTGACGACATGGGCACTGGTGAGAATCAACCCCGCTTCCACCAGGAAGCCCGTACCGGTGCTGGGCTGTGGAGGCTTCATGCGCCACGGGGCATTCCAGTCCGGACTCTGCTGGTAGTTCGTGAGACGCACCACCGCCTGCTCCACCGTCTGCGGCTCGCGGGGCACGGCGTACAGGGTGGCAGAAACAGCGAGGAGTCCAAGGAGGAGGAGGGTGAGGCGCATTCGGAATAAAAGATACGATTTTACCTAAATCCTGCAATTAGATGACAAATAAACATGGAAATGGTAACATAGTCAAGTAGTTAACCTTAAAATCAA
>PBTB01000049.1 GCA_002726945.1 Deltaproteobacteria bacterium
GTTTCAAGGATTGAGGTCACCATGTTCCGCATCATCGCCTTGCGGTGTGCGGTGGTGACGCCGAGTCGCCGTCCTGCCTTCAGGTGTCGCATTGAATTTGCTCAGATCTTCTTGTTCTTCTCGAAGGGATTGTTTGCGGCGTCAAAGTCCTCCAGATCCATGCCGAGCGAGAGACCCATCACAACCAGAATCTCTTTGATCTCGTTGAGGGACTTACGCCCGAAGTTCTTGGTCTTGAGCATTTGCGGCTCCGTCTTCTGGACCAGATCTCCGATGGTTTCGATCTTTGCGTTCTGGAGACAGTTGATGGAGCGCACCGACAGCTCAAGCTCGCTCACGCTGCGCCAGAGGTTTTCGTTGAAAGCGGGTTCCAGATCCTCCTCCTCCTCCTCCTCCGGGCTGTTCTCGTCAAAGTTGATGAAGACCTCCGTGTGTTCCTTCAGGATCTGGGCGGCATACGCCAAGCTGTCCTGTGGGCGCACTGAACCGTTGGTCCACAACTCCATCACCAGCCGATCGTAGTCCGTGCGCTGCTTGACCATCGCGTTCTCCACCTCGCACTTGACGCGGCGGATCGGCGAGTGATTGGCGTCCAGATAGATGGTGCCCACCGGAAGGTCTTCCTTCTGGTTTTCCTCGGAGGTGACGTAGCCCTTGTTGAAGCGGGCGTAGATCGTCATGCTGATCGTCGCGTTCTCTTCAAGCGTGGCGATCTTCGTTTCCGGGTTGAGGATACGGGCCTTCTCAAAGGTCGCAATGTCCGCGCCGGTCAGCACACACGGTCCCTCGCCGATGAGTTCCATTTCCACAATCTCGTCTAAAAACTGCTCGCTCTGCAACTCCTTGATGCTGAGGAGGATTTCGATGACATCCTCAAACACGCCCGGAATGTTGCCGAACTCGTGGGAAACCCCCTCGATCTGCACCGCAAACACCGCGGTCCCTCGGATGGAGGAGAGCATGATGCGCCGTAAGGAGTGACCGATGGTGATGCCAAACCCCGGCTCCAGCGGTTCCAAGAAAAACTTGCCGTAGCTCTCGCTCAGCGTCTCCCGTTCAAACTTCATCCGCTTGGGCTGCGTGATCTCCGTCCAATTTTTCAAGATGTCGTAGCTGCCTGTGTTCGTGGACTCCGTAGGTTCCAAAATCGTTTCACTTGTCTCGGACATTCGTGTTCCCTTAACTGCGGTTATTAAGTACGGCGCTGCTTCGGAGGGCGGCAGCCGTTGTGGGGGATCGGGGTGATGTCGCTGATCGCTGTGATCCTCAAGCTCTCGGCACTGCCGATGGCTCTGAGCGCCGACTCACGGCCAACTCCGGGGCCTTTCACAAAGACCTCGACGGTCTTCATGCCTATTTCTCTGGCCTTGCGTAACGCCGCTTCCGTTGTCACTTTCGCCGCAAAGGGGGTGCTCTTCCGGGATCCCTTGAACCCGTTGGCTCCAGTCGTGGACCAAGCCACGACGTTCCCCTGCACATCGGTCACAGTGATGATGGTGTTGTTAAAGGTCGCTTTGATGTAAATGCGTCCCTGCTCAACAACTCGCTTTTCCTTTTTCTTCTTTGCAACGGCCATAGTGTCCGGTTCGTTCTCAGATTTTCTTCTTGGAAGCCACAGCCAAACGACGAGGACCTTTCCGGGTGCGGGCGTTGGTCTTCGTGCGCTGCCCGCGAACCGGTAATCCACGCCGATGCCGCAGTCCCCGATAGTTGCCCAAGTCCATCAGCCGCTTGATGTTGAGGTTGGTCTCGCGGCGTAAATCCCCTTCAACCATGTAGTCGCTCTCGATCACACCTCGGATCTGGCTGATCTGCTCATCAGAGAGGTTTTTGGCCCGCAAGTCCGGGTCAATCTTGGTCTTCTCAATGATCTTGGTGGCGCTGGTGCGTCCAATCCCGTAAATGTAGGTTAGCGCGATTTCAATGCGCTTGTTGTTCGGGAGGTCAACTCCTGAGATTCGTGCCATACGTCCCTATCCCTGCCGTTGCTTGTGCTTCGGGTTTTCACAGATGACGCGCAGAACCCCGTGGCGACGGATAATCCTGCACTTCTCACACATTTTCTTGATTGATGAGCGAACTTTCATCGGGTCTCCTTATAGCCTCAGTGCACTGGTGCCACCGTAGTTGCGGCGCTTGGTTTTCTTCATGAAACCATCGTAATTTTGGTTGAGCAAGTGCGCCTCGATCTGGTTGACCAAGTCCAGACCCACGCCCACCACGATCAGCAGGGCCGTGCCGCCAAAGCTGAAGGGCACGTTGAAGATCACAAAAAGAATACTGGGCAGGATACAAACCGCCGAGAGGTAAACGGCTCCGCCAAAGGTTAGCCGCGTGAGCACGAGGTTGACGTATTCCGCGGTCTTCTTGCCAGGGCGGATTCCGGGAATGTAGCCGCCGTGTCGCTTCATCTCTTCAGCGATCTTCACCGGGTTGAATTGAATCGCGGTGTAGAAAAAACAGAAGAAGAAAATCATGATGACGAACAGCACCGAGTACAGCAACCGCCCTGGCAGTAACTGTCCACTGACCGCCTGCACCCATGGAACGGCGATGAAACCCGTGATCGTTGCGGGGAATGCCAAGATCGACGATGCGAAAATCGGCGGGATCACTCCGGAAGAGTTGATCTTGAGCGGCAGATGCGAGGACTGTCCCCCGTACATGCGGTTGCCCTGCATCCGCTTGGCGTACTGGACCGGAATCTTGCGGTACGCAGTTTCCATGTAGATGACCGCAAAGATCACGACCACCATCAGCACTGCAACGATTCCCAGCACCAGCGGTGCAAGTTGATCGGTCTGCACCAACTGGATGGAGTTGATGATCGCGCCCGGAATATCCACGACAATCCCGGCGAAGATCAACAGCGAGATGCCATTGCCGATGCCGCGCTCGTTGATCTGCTCACCCACCCACATCAGGAAGGCGGTTCCAGCGGTCAGCGTGATCACGGTCAGTGCCCGGAAGCCCCACGTATCCATCGTGGAGATCACCACGGGTGAACCGTCTGGAGCCGCCATGCTCTCCAAACCAACAGAGATGGCGAAGCCCTGAACCAAGCTGAGGACGATCGTGCCGTAGCGCGTGTAGGCGGTGATCTTCCGGCGTCCGGCGTCCCCTTCCTTCGACAACCGCTCCAAGTACGGAAAGACGACCGTGAGGAGCTGCATGATGATGGAGGCACTGATGTAGGGCATTACCCCCAGCGCGAACACGGTCAGGCGAGCAAGCGCTCCCCCCGTGAACATGTCGAAGAAGCGCAGAATCGACCCCTGCTGCGCCTCAAAGAAGGCCGTCAGCGCGGAGCCATCAATCCCGGGAGTGGGAATATGCGCACCGATGCGGAAGACGAAGAGCATGAAGAGCGTGAAGATAATCCGCTCTCTCAGTTCCTCAATCCGGAAGATGTTTTGGATCGTTGCCCACATGCTTTGGCTTACTTGGTGGTGACGACTTCACCACCCGCCTGCTGGACTAGAGCCACGGCCTGCGTACTGGCGACATCAACCGTGATCTTCAGCTTCTTGGTGAGTTCTCCCTTAGCCAACAGCTTGACCTTGCGTTTCTCGTTGCGGATGAAGCCCAACTCGCAGAGCTCTGTCTTGGTGAGGGTCACACCTGTGCCCACCTTGTCGCTTTTCTCAAGACGGCCCAAGTTGACCAGTTGAAACACCTCACGGTTGCGGCTGGTGAACCCAAACTTCGGGAGCCGTCGGTTGAGCGGGGTTTGTCCGCCTTCAAAACCGCGCTTGGTCTTTGAACCTGCCCGGGCTCCGGCACCTTTGTGCCCGCGCCCGCAGGTTTTGCCCTTTCCGCTTCCCGGACCGCGCCCGACGCGCTTGCGCTTGGCGTTGTGCGACTTGGGCAGTTCATGCAGAAACATAGTCTTTTTTAGATCTCTTCGATTTTCACGAGGTGTATCACCTTGCGGAGCAGCCCCCGGACTTCCGGGGTGTTCGGGAGTTCAACCATGCTGTTGATTTTCCGCAGCCCCAACCCCTTGAGACACTCGTGCTGGTTCTGCCGATGCCCAATCTGGCTCCGGATTTGCGTCACTCGAATTCTGTTCATCGCTTCAGGCCTGCTTCAGGTACTCAACGGTTTTGCCGCGCATACGGGCGGCCTGATCCATGCTGCGCAGCGAGCGGAGTCCCTTGATCGTGGAGCGCACGAGGTTGTGCGGGTTCCGAGAGCCGAGGCACTTCACCGAAATGTCCGTCACCCCAACCGCTTCCATGACGGCGCGAACCGAACCTGCGGCGATGATTCCGTGACCTTGGCTGGCGGGCTTCATCAGCACCTTGCCTGCGCCAAACTTGCAGGTGACTTCATGTGGGATGGAGGTGCCCTCCAAGAGAATCGTCACTAAATCTCGGCTGGCCTGTGCAACCGCCTTGCGGATCGCCTCGGTCACTTCCCCGGCTTTGCCCAGCCCGAGTCCAAGTCGGCCATTGCCATCGCCAACGACCACCAGTGCACTAAAGCTGAAGCGGCGTCCGCCCTTGACCACCTTGGCCACGCGGTTGACTTGAATCACCCGTTCAAGCAGTTCGTTCTTCTCACCCCTCTCTGTTTTTCCCTCTCTGTTTTTCTCTGCCACCGTTTTCCTATGTCCAATGCAATCAGAACTTCAAGCCACCTTCGCGGGCGCCTTCCGCCAGCGATTTCACCCGACCGTGGTACAGGTAACCACCGCGGTCAAAAACCACCTCGCTGATCGACTGCTCTTGCAGCTTCTGAGCGACCACCTTGCCGACCTCGTAAGCGGCATCCTTGCTTCCGGCACTCACCTTCAGCGTTTCCTTCATTTGCAGGGTGTTTGCCGCCGCCAAGGTGTGTCCGGCCTCGTCGTCCACTGCTGAAACGTAAATGTGGCGACTGGATCGGAACACGGTCAGCCGGGGTCGTTGTGTCGTGCCCGCAAGCTTCTTGCGAATGCGACGATGTCGTGTTTTCCGCGCCTCTGCGCGGCTCAATGCTTTAGCCATGTGCCCTACTTCTTCCCGCTCTTGCCGGCCTTGCGGCGGATGCGTTCACCCTCAAAAAGAATGCCCTTACCCTTGTAGGGTTCCGGCGGGCGGAACTTCCGGATTTCGGCGGACACCTGTCCAATCAACTGCTTGTCGATGCTCTCCAGCGTGATCTTCGTGTTGACGGTGATACTTGCCGTCACCCCGTCCGGAAGGGGGTAGTTCACGGGATGGGAGAATCCCAAACTCATCTCCAGCACATTGTTGTTGACCGCTGCGCGATAACCGACGCCCACCAGATTCAATTGCTTCCGGTAGCCATTGGTGACGCCTTCAAGCATGTTCCGGATGAGGGCGTGGGTGGTCCCCAGCATCGGCACCTTCCGCAGAAAAGCACCTGCGGCTTTGACTTGGATCGTGTCCCCGTCCATATCAAGATCCACCTGCTCGTGGACGTTCATCTGCAATTCCCCCTTTGGACCCTTCACCGAGAGTTGCCGATCCTGATAGTTGACCGTGACTCCGCTGGCGATGGCGAGGGGACGATTAGCAATTCGTGACATTCGTTTTCTCTCTTACCAAACCTCGCACAGCAACTCGCCGCCGATCCCTTCGGAGCGGCATTGCCGATCCACCATCACTCCTCTGGAGGTGGACACGATGGCGATACCCTGTCCGTTGACAACGGAGCGGAGATCTCCTGCTTTGGTGTACTGCCGCAGGCCCGGCTTGCTGATCCGGACGATCTTGCGGATCACCGGCTCCCCCTGCCAGTAGCGAAGCCGAATCTTGAGGGTGCGAAACACCCCGTCTTCTTCCATCTGGACTCCATCCACAAAGCCCTCCTCCTGAAGCACCTGTGCGATGCTTGCCTTCATCTTGCTGGATGGCATCACCACCTCGGGGTTCCTCCGGAGGTTGGCGTTGCGGATGCGGGTGAGCATATCCGCAATTGGGTCGGTCATCATGAGTTGCTGTTTCGCTAGTCGGGTTGTCGTCTTACCAACTGGCCTTCGTCACCCCCGGCAACAGCCCAGCTGACGCCTTGAGCCGGAAGCAGATTCGGCACATGCCGAACCTCCGCAGATACGCCCGTGGACGTCCACAGTAGTTGCACCGGTTGTAGCCCCGTACTTTGAACTTGGGCTTACGCTTGCACTTTACAATTAACGCTGTTTTGGCCATGTCGTCAATTTCGGAAAGGGAATCCAAGCCCCTGCATCAGTTGACGGGCTTCTTCGTCAGTGTTCGCAGTCGTGGTGAGGGCGATGTTCAGTCCCCGCACCTTGTCGATCTGGTCAAAATCAATCTCTAGGAAGATCAGTTGCTCCTGAATTCCCAGAGAGTAGTTACCGCGTCCGTCAAACGAGCGGGGCGAGACGCCTCGGAAGTCCCGGATTCGCGGCATCGCAACATGCAGGAGCTTGTCGAGGAAGTTCCACATGCGCTTCTGACGCAGTGTGACCATGCAGCCGATGGGCATGCCCTCGCGCAGTTTGAAGCCGGCGATCGACTTCTTTGCACGAGTCACCACCGGGCGCTGCCCGGCAATCGCGGCAAGCTGCTCCGTCGCAGCGTCAATCACCTTCGGGTTCTGTACCACTTCTCCCAACCCGATGCTGACCGTCACCTTGACGATCTTTGGAATCTGGTGCAGATTTTTGTACTTAAACTTCTCCTTGAGTAGCGGAACAACCTTGGAGCCGTAGGTTTCAAGTAAATCGCTTTGTGTCATGTCACCCCAAGACTTCTGAAGTCTTCACGCAAACTCGCTGGCGCACCCCTTCAGTGGTGCGCTGCAGCCGGACACGCACTCCGCGTCCGAGCGTGGGATTGTAAAGCTGGATGTTGGAGTAGTGGATTGGTGCCTCCAGTCGAGTAATCCCCCCCTGCTGGTTCTGCGGACTAGGCTTGGTGTGCTTGGTCACCATGTTCAACCCTTCCACGACCACACGCTCCTGCTTCCAGTTTACCGAAAGCACCTCGCCCGTGTTCCCCATTTCCTTTCCAGAGATCACGATCACGGTGTCACCGCACTTGATGATGGGGATAGACCGCTTGCGGGGCGTCCGTTTTTTTGGCCCCACAACCTTGTTCTTCGATGCCATGATTTCCTGCTACAGTACTTCCGGAGCCAACGAGAGGATCCGCATGAACTTCCCGGCGCGCAACTCGCGGGCGACCGGTCCGAAAATGCGGGTGCCCACCGGCTCGCGCTTGTTGTCGATGATGACGGCGGCGTTCCTGTCAAACTTGATGTGGGTACCGTCACTGCGCCGGAACTCCTTGCGGGTCCGGACCACCACAGCCTTGACGACATCTCCGGACTTCACCTTGCCATTGGGCAGGGAGGCTTTCACCGAGGCGACGATGATGTCGCCCACGCGGGCGTAGCGCCTGCGGGAGCCGCCGAGCACCTTGATGCACATCAAGCGCTTGGCTCCGGAGTTGTCCGCCGATTCAAGTACGGTTTGGGTTTGGATCATCTCACTCTCCGGCTACGGGGTACAGTACACGATGTCGCTTGCGGCGGCTCATGGGTCGGCACTCCATGATCTCCACCGTGTCGCCGATCTTGAACACCTCGCGCTCATCGTGCGCCATGAATTTCTTTGAGCGCTTGATCGTCTTCTTGTACAGCGGGTGTTTCACGCGGGTTTCCACCTGCACCACCACAGACTTCTGCATCTTGTTGCTGACGACCACCCCTTTCAGGGATTTTCGGTTATTCATGTCCGTCTCTCTCAGCCAGCGTTCTGTTCCGCAACGGCCTTGCGCTGCTTCTCGGTGATGAGGGTGTTGATCCTTGCGATCTCCTTGCGGGTCTTGCGGATCATGGTGACATCCCCCAACTGTTTGATCACGTTGCTGAAGCGGAGTCGCATGTGCTCCTCCTTGAGCTCGTTGCGCCGGTTGGCCAACTCCTCGATGGGCAGCGCCCGGAGTTCCTTCACTTTCATATCACCGCCGTTCGCTTAATGATCTGGGCCTTGACGGGCAGCTTGTAGGCGGCCAGCCGCAGGGCTTCCATTGCGACTTCTTCCGAAACTCCGTCGATTTCGTAAAGGATGCGGCCAGGGCGCACCACGGCCACCCATGAATCCACGGCGCCTTTCCCCTTTCCCATCCGGACTTCGGCGGGCTTGCTCGTGATCGGCTTGTCCGGGAAAATACGAATCCACGTCTTTCCACCACGCTTGAGCGTCCGGGTAATCACACGGCGAGCCGCCTCGATCTGGCGGTTGCTCACATAACCGCAATCCGTTGCTTGCAGAGCCACCGATCCGAAACCCACGGTGTTTCCAGTCGTCGCGCTCCGCTTCATGCGGCCGCGCATCTTTTTGCGGTACTTGGTCCGCTTGGGCATCATCATGATGATTAATCCTTTCGGCGGGAGCGGCGGGAGCGGGAACGCTCAAAGTTCTCACCGCGATACACCCAAACCTTGACGCCGATCACCCCGTAGGTGGTGTGGGCTTCGGCGACCCCATAATCAATGTCAGCCTTGAACGTGTGGAGCCGGACCTGACCTTCGCGAACCCATTCGGAACGGCTGATCTCCGCGCCGTTGAGGCGCCCGCCGACCATGATCTTGCAGCCGGCGATGTTCATGCGCATGGCCGAGGCCATCGCCCGCTTGATCGCACGACGATAGGCGATACGGCGCTCAAGCTGGTTGGCGATGTTCTCCGCGATCAACGTCGCGTCGATCTCTGGACGCTTGATCTCACGGATGTTCACGACCACCTCATTGCGAATCATCTTGCTACTCAATTCGTTGCGCAGCCGCTCGACTTCATCGCCCTTGCGCCCGATGATGATCCCTGGGCGAGCGGTGTAGATGTTGACCTTCATCTTCTTGGGCGTGCGTTCCACCTCGATTCGCGAGATGGCGGCGTGACGCAGGCGTCCCTTGATGAAGCTCTGGATATCCAGATCCTGCTTGAGTTGTTCTGCGTAGTCCTTCTCCGCGAACCACTTCGAGTTCCACGTCTTGGAGATGCCTAGTCGCAGCCCAATCGGATTGACTTTCTGACCCACTCGTTTCCTATCGTTTCAGCCGTTTACTCACCAACCTCCACCGTGATGTGGCTGGTCCGTTTCCTGATGGCTCCGGCCCGGCCCATGGCCCTAGGACGGAAGCGCTTCATCGTGGTGCCTTCGTTGACGTAGGCGACCGTGACTCGGTAGTTGTCCACATCGGCGGACTCGTCCTGATACGCCGCGTTAGCGAGGGCGGACTTGAGCACCTTCAGCACCAAGCTGGCGGACTTGTTCGGACTGTGAGTGAGATAAGCGATCGCCCGGGGCACCCTCTCGCCGCGAATCAAATCCACGGCCAGCCGCGCCTTCCGCGCACTGATCCTCACTCGTTTTGCTATTGCCTGTGCCGTCATGATTACCTTGAACGCTTATCCGACTTGCCCTGATGCCCACGGTAGGTGCGGGTGGGCGAGAACTCGCCCAGCTTGTAGCCGACCATCTCTTCCGTGATGTAGAGGGGGATGAACTGCTTGCCGTTGTGCACGGCGATGTTGAGCCCTACAAACTCCGGGAGGATCACCGAACGGCGCGACCAGGTTTTGATGAGCCTGCGGTTGCTCGCAGCCTTTGCTGCCTCAACTTTCTTGACAAGGTGGTCGTCAACGAACGGCCCTTTCTTAACGGATCTTGGCACTACTTGCTCCTCCGGACGATGTACTTGTCAGTGTCGCGGCGTTTGCGCGTCTTGTAGCCTTTGGTGGGCTTGCCCCATGGAGTGACCGGGTGTCGGCCTCCGGAAGTCTTGCCCTCGCCACCACCATGCGGATGGTCCACCGGGTTCATGGCAACGCCACGCACCGTGGGTCGGTGTCCGAGCCAACGGTTGCGGCCCGCCTTGCCCAAATTGATGTTCATGTTTTCCGGGTTGCTGACAGCTCCGACGGTGGCCATGCACTCGATGCGAATCCTGCGGATTTCCCCGGAGCGCAAGCGCAGTTGTGCATACTGCTCGTCTTTTGCCACCAACTGGGCAACAGTTCCCGCACTGCGCACGAGTTGCCCGCCCTTGCCCGGTTTCATCTCGATGTTGTGCAGGTTCGTTCCCAAGGGAATCGCACGAAGCGGCAACGCGTTTCCGGGCTTGATATCCACCTGCTCTCCAGCAACCACAACGTCGCCCACGTTCAGTCCCTGCGGCGCGATGATGTAGCGCTTCTCGCCATCGGCGTAATGCAGCAGGCTGATGCGGGCCGTGCGGTTCGGATCATACTCGATGGTGGCCACTTTGGCCGGCACGTCAAACTTGTCGCGCTTGAAGTCGATCAAGCGATAGCGCCGCTTGTGTCCACCACCACGGTGGCGCACGGTGATCCGACCCAAGTTGTTCCGCCCCCCGGTTTTCTTGAGCGACCGCAACAGACTCTTCTCCGGCTTTCCGGTCGTGATCTCCGAAAAGTCGAAGCCGCTCATGTTGCGGCGTCCGGGTGAGGTGGGCTTGTATAGCTTAATTCCCATGATTGAATTGCAAAACTTGGGCTTAGGCGCCTTCGTAATACTCGATCGTCTGCCCCTCCTTGAGAGTCACGATCGCTTTTTTCCAGTCCGAACGCCTGCCAACGAACCGTCCCATGCGCTTCTTCTTGCCTCGGACGTTCATCGTCCGGACTTTCAGCACGTCCACCTTGAAGGCGGTCTGGACCGCCTGCCTGATTTGGTATTTGTTGGAATCAGGATGCACCTTGAAAACGAAGTGGTGCCCCTCTTCCTTGATCATCAGGGACTTCTCCGTCAGATGCGGCCCCTTCAGCACGTCAAATGCGTTCATTCGTTCAGTCTCTGGGTGAAGTCGTCCAGTGCGCCCTTCACAAAAATCACGTTCGGGAACCGCATCAACTCGTAGGTGTTCACGTTACGGCCCGTCATCACATGCACCTCCGGGAGGTTCCGGGAGGCCCGCTCCAGATTTTCTGAAATCGTGTCCGTCACGATCAGCACCTTGCCCTCGACCAACTGCCCAAGCAGTTTCCGGAAGTTCTTGGTTTTGTGATCGGCCAGTTCCAGCGAGTCCAAAACCTGAACGTAACCCTGTCGGACTTTCTCGGCGAAGAGGGAGCGCAAGGCGAGCTTGCGGACCTTCTTGTTCAGCTTGGTGGAGTAGTCACGGGGCCTGGGGCCAAAAGTGACACCGCCGTGTCGGCGGATCGGGGATTTCGCGCTGCCCGCACGGGCGTTACCAGTTCCCTTCTGGCGGTAGAGCTTGCGGGTGCTGTAGGACACCTCCGCCCGTGTTTTGGTGGAGTGGCTTCCCTGACGCTTTCCTGCCAGAAAATAAACCACCGCATCCTTCACCACCTGCGGGTGGTAAGGCGTGTCAAGAATTTGATCCGCAACCTCCAATTCGCCAACGGCCTGCTTTGCGGTGTCGATGGTTTGTAACTTTGCCATGATCCGTATCCTTGCCGTCAGTCTTCCTGCTTGATCGCGATGTCCACCCCCGCAGAGACATCAAGCCGCATGAGAGCGTCCATGGTCTGGGGAGTGGCGTCCTTGATGTAGAGCAGCCGCTTGTGGGTCCGGGTCTCGAATTGCTCCCGCGACTTCTTATCAACGTGCGGGGAACGCAGCACGGTGTAGCGGCTGATGCGCGTCGGCAATGGGATGGGCCCCACAATGTCTGCTCCCGTGCGCCGCACCGTGTGTACGATCTCCCCAACCGTTTGGTCAAGGAGCTTGTCGTCGTAGGCCTTGAAACGGACCTTGATCTTCTGCTCCATAAATCAGAACTCGTCGCGAATCACTTGATCACTTCCGTCACCACACCGGAACCGATCGTCCGGCCCCCTTCGCGGATGGCGAAGCGCACTTCCTTCTCAAGGGCGATCGGGGTGATCAGTTCAACCGTCATTTCCACGTTGTCGCCCGGCATCACCATTTCCACATTCTCCGGAAGTTGGATGACTCCGGTCACATCGGTGGTGCGGAAGTAGAACTGCGGGCGGTAGTTGGAGAAGAACGGCGTGTGGCGTCCTCCCTCGTCCTTGGTGAGGACATACACCTGCGATTTGAAATCGGTGTGCGGGGTGATCGTCCCCGGCTTGCAAATGACCTGTCCACGCTCAAGTTCCTCACGCTTCAATCCGCGTAGCAGCAAACCAACATTGTCTCCGGCTTGCCCCTGATCAAGGGTCTTACGGAACATTTCCACACCCGTGACCGTGGTCTGTTGGGTGTCGCGGATGCCGACAATCTCGATTTCTTCGCCGGTGTTGACGATGCCACGCTCAATGCGCCCCGTAGCAACCGTGCCACGTCCGGAAATCGTGAAGACGTCCTCAACGGACATCAGCAGCGGCTTGTCCAGATCACGTATCGGTTCCGGGACGTGTTTGTCCACGGCCTCCATCAGTTCAACAATCGGTTTGTACACGTCATCGTTCGGGTCGGTGGAACTGGATTCCACAACGGCCAGCGCCGAACCCTTGATGATCGGAATGTCGTTGCTGGGAAAATCGTAGGAATCAAGCAGTTCGCGCACTTCCATCTCGACCAACTCGAGCAGTTCCTCATCGTCCACCTGATCCACCTTGTTCATGAAGACAACCAAGTGCGGAACGTTCACCTGACGTGCCAGCAGGATGTGCTCGCGAGTCTGGGGCATCGGGCCGTCGGCAGCCGAAACCACCAGAATGCCGCCGTCCATCTGGGCTGCACCCGTGATCATGTTCTTCACATAGTCGGCGTGTCCGGGACAGTCAACGTGGGCGTAGTGACGGCTGTCGGTCTGGTACTCGATGTGTGCCGTGGCGATGGTGATCCCCCGTTCCTTTTCCTCTGGGGCTGCATCGATCTGTTCGTAGTCCATTTCCTCCGCCTGTCCTTTCATCGCAAGCACCTTGGTGACCGCGGCGGTCAGGGTCGTTTTGCCGTGGTCCACGTGTCCAATCGTTCCCACGTTCACATGCGGTTTGGACCGCTCGAACTTCTCTCGTGCCATTTGGGTTCTCCTGTCTTGCTGAGGTTCACTCGCTTGAGTGGGGCTGCGGTGCAGCCGTTCTTGTTTAAGTCCTAAGCTTCGGCGGCAACCGGCTCGGATTCCTGAACACTTCGCTCTGTCCGTTGCTTAACCGGCGTGTAGCTGCTGAAGTGCATCGTGTAAGAGGCTCTGCCCTGCGTCATGGAACGTAGCCCCGTGGCGTAGCCAAACATCTCCGCGAGGGGTGCGTCTGCGGTTACGACCTGCGTCCCGGAGCGTGCTTCCATGCTCCGGACTCGCCCCCGACGCCCGTTGAGGTCGCCGATGACATCGCCGAGAAATTCCGGTGGCAACACTACCTCAACCTTCATCGAAGGCTCCAGAAGCGTTGGGCGTGCAGCATTCATCCCATTGCGAACTGCGCTGATCGCTGCAATACCAAATGCGGTTTCGCTCGCCATCTCATCTTGGTATTCCGCCATTTCCAAACGGGCCTTGACCCCAAGGACAGGATACCCTGCGAGGACACCACTGCTCAATGCGTGCTTGATGCTCTGCTCGACCGCTGCGGCATACTCTTTTGGAAGCGACGAAACCGTATTCTCAAACACAATGCCTTTGCCCGTTTCAATCGGCTCCACCGAAATCCGGCATTGCGCAAACTGCGGCTTGCCTTCAAGGGTTCGGTCAAACTTCCCGGCTTTCGAGGCTTGCTGAGTGATCGTTTCGCGATAGGCGACACGCGGCTTGCCCGCTTTGCAGACCACCTGGAATTCCCGCTGGAGGCGGTCAACGATCACCTCAAGGTGCAGTTCACCCATTCCGGCGATGAGCATCTGCCCCGTCTCTCCGTCCACATGGTTGCGGAAGGACGGATCCTCTTGACCCAAGCGGTTCAGCGCCTGTTGCAGCTTGTCTTGGTCCGCCTTGGTCCTGGGTTCGAGCGCGAGATCCATGACCGGTTCCGGAAACTGGGTGGTCTCCAAAACCAAGGGTTGACCCTTGGCGCAGAGCGTGTCTCCTGTGATCAGGTTGGCTCCCACCAAGGCACCGATGTCCCCAGCTTCCAGCACCGTCAGATCTTCGCGCTTATTTGCGTGCATCCGGACAATCTGCCCGATGCGTTCCATTTTCCCCTTGCGCGGATTGTAACCCGCCTTCCCGCTTTCAATGTCTCCTGAGTAAACCCGGATGAACGAAAGCTGACCTGCGAAAGGGTCGGTTGCAACCTTGAAGACTAGCGCACAAAGCGGCTCATCCGTGGTGGGCTTGCGCTCCACCGTCTTTTTGGTGTGGGGATGGACACCTTTTACCGGAGGCAAGTCCACTGGGGAAGGGAGATAATGAACCACCCCATCGAGCAGGGGCTGCACCCCCTTGTTCTTGAACGCGCTCCCGCAAAAAACGGGAACGATCTCGTTCGTCAACGTGGCCTTCCGGATTGCTGCCTTGATTTCCTCAGGGGTCGGTTCCGACTCATCCAGCAGTTTTTCCAGCAGGACATCGTCATACAGCGAAAGCCGTTCGAGCATCTTGGCACGTCGTTCCTTGGCGTTCTCAGCCAGTTCTCCGCTCAATTGCACCGTCTCAAAAGTCTCGCCCGTTTTGTCGTTTCCATAGTGGTAGGCGCACCATTCAACCAGATCGACCATGCCCTCAAACTGATCCTCGGCACCAAGCGGGATTTGCACGGAAATCGGGACGGCCCCCAGCCGATCTTCAATCGACTTTGCGGCCTTGTCGAAATCGGCGCCCAGCCGATCCATCTTGTTTACAAAAGCGATGGTCGGCACTTGGTACCGACGAGCCTGCCGCCAAACCGTCTCGGTCTGGGGTTGCACTCCTGCGACTCCGCAAAGCACCAGAACCGCACCGTCCAGCACCCGGAGCGAACGCTCGACCTCAACGGTGAAGTCCACATGCCCGGGGGTGTCGATGATGTTCAGGGTGTAGTCACGCTCTCCGATCTTCCAAGGACAGGTCGTGGCCGCCGAGGTGATCGTGATGCCGCGCTCCTGCTCCTGCTCCATCCAGTCCATTGTCGCCGCACCGTCATTGACCTCCCCGATTTTATAGATGCGCTTCGTGTAGTATAGAATGCGCTCGGTCGTGGTGGTCTTGCCGGCATCAATGTGGGCCATGACACCGATGTTCCTGCGCTGTTCGAGGGATGGTTTCACGACAGGGATGTCCAGAAGCAGACAGTGGGGCTCACGAACACGGAATCACCAGCGGTAATGCGCGAAAGCCTTGTTGGCTTCGGCCATCTTGAAGGTGTCCTCGCGTTTCTTGACCGAGGTTCCTCGGCTGTTGAACGCATCCATCAACTCATCGGCGAGCTTGGCTCGCATCGAACGCCCGCTGCGGGCGTTGGCATACTGGATCAACCAGCGGATCGCCAAGGACTGACTGCGAAGAGAGCGGACTTCCATCGGAACCTGATAGGTCGAACCTCCAACACGGCGGGAGCGAACTTCCACGGCGGGCTTGACGTTCTCGATGGCCGCGTGGAACACCTCCAACGGTTTGGCCTCTTCCTCACGCTGCGAAATAAGGTCCAACGCACCGTAGAGGATTTTCTCGGCCACACCCTTCTTGCCGTTGCGCATCAGGCAGTTGATGAACTTGCTCACCAGCACATCGTTGTGCTTGGGGTCCGGGAGAATTTTGCGCTGCTCCGCCTTGCGTCGTCTTGACATGTGGTCCTACTGATTCTTCTTGGCACCGTATTTAGAGCGAGCCTTCATGCGGTCCTTCACGCCCACCGTGTCAAGTGCGCCCCGGATGATGTGGTAGCGGCACCCCGGAAGATCCTTCACACGACCGCCCCGGATCAACACCACCGAGTGTTCCTGAAGGTTGTGCCCCACACCCGGAATGTAGCTGATGACCTCAAGACCGTTCGTGAGGCGCACCTTGGCGACCTTACGCAGGGCAGAGTTCGGCTTTTTCGGGGTGGAGGTGTACACGCGCACACACACGCCGCGCTTCTGCGGGCACGCCTGCAAGGCCGGAGTGTCTTTCTTGACGGTCTTGTGCTTGCGCCCTTTGCGGACAAGCTGATTCAGGGTTGGCATAATACGGTCAAACGCTGCTCGAAAAGGGTTCTGCCTTCAACCAGGCAAACGATAATTCTAACATCCTGATGAAAATCCGTCAATATAAAAACGGGACTGTCTCTCAAACAACAATGTTCACGAGCCGATCCGGAACGACGATCACCTTGCGGACGCTCCGCTCGGAGAGGTGGGGTTGAATTTTTTCCGACTCCAACGCCAAACGCTCGACTTCCTCACGCCCCATTCCGGTTGGCACCTCAAGGCGGTCCCGGAGCTTGCCGTTGACCTGCACGACGAGGGTGACGAGAGCATCGGCAGCAAGCGCCTCATCATGCTCGGGCCACGGCTGGATGTGGACACTGCCACTGTCAGGGCAGCAACGCTGCCACAACTCTTCAGTGAGGTGCGGGGCCAGCGGCGCGAGCAGCAGCAGCAAGGTCCGGATCGCCTCCTCGCGGAGTTCGCTGCCGATCCGCTCACCCCCGCTGCGCAACTGGTTCCGGAAGGACATCAACGCGGCGATGGCGGTGTTGAAGCGGAAGTGCTGGAGGTCGTCTGTCACCTTCTTGATCGTCTGGTGCAAAGCGCGACGAACCTTCTGCTCCGCGTCGGCGTCTCCCGACGGCCCCACAGGAATCTCCTGTGTGCCCAACGCCCACACCGATCTCAGGAAGCGCGACGCGCCTTCGATCCCGTGCGGATTCCACGGGGCCCCGGCATCCCACGGGCCGAGGAACATCAGGTACATCCGCACCGTGTCCGAGCCGTAGCGCTGCACGAGGTCGTCCGGATTGACGACGTTCCCCCGGCTCTTGGACATCTTCTCGTGATCCTCGCCGAGGATCGTGCCCTGGTTGAAAAGCCGGGTGGCCGGTTCCCGGAAATCCAAGAGTCCCATGTCCGCGAGCGCCTTGGTGTAGAAGCGGAAGTAGAGCAGGTGCATGGTGGCGTGCTCGATGCCTCCAGTGTACTGATCCACCGGCCCCCACGCCCGCATTGTTTCCATGTCCCACGGCAGGGATTCCTTGGAAAGCGTTTCACCATGCTGCCAGTACGGAGCAAGGTAGCCGTAGTAGTACCACGACGAGCAGATGAAGGTGTCCATCGTGTCCGTCTCACGCTCGGCGGCACCTCCGCACTGCGGACACGTCGTCTGCAGGAAACCCTGATGGTGCTTGAGCGGGCTTTCCCCGGTCGGCTTGAACTGCGCGTCGTCCGGAAGCTCCACGGGGAGCTGCTCGTAGGGCACAGGCTGCATCCCGCAGTCGTTGCAGTACACCACCGGAATCGGCGTGCCCCACATGCGCTGACGACTGATGAGCCAGTCCCGGATGCGGTAGTTGACCTGCCGTTCACCAAAGCCTTCGCGCTCCATGTGCGTGGCAACCGCGTCAAAGCTCTGCGGCCAGCGCAACCCGTCGAATCCAGGGCTGTTGACCATCACGGAACCGACCTTGTCGGTGAGCACGGCTTCCAGTGAGTCGCCGTCGGGCACGGCTCCGCGCAGTGCTTCCGGAACAATCACCGTCGGCGTCGGCAATCCATATTTTCGAGCAAAGATGAAGTCGCGCTCGTCATGGGCCGGAACCGCCATGATCGCGCCCGTGCCGTAGGAGGCCATCACATAATCGGCAATCCAGATCGGCACCTCTGCGCCGTTCATCGGATTGATCGCGCAGGCTCCAGTGAAGACCCCGTCCTTTTCTCGGCTCTCAGCCATGCGTTCGATCTCATCCTTGCGGGCCGCCGCCTCGCGGTACGCCCGCACGGCCTCGCGTTGCTTCAGAGTGGTGATCTGCTCGACCAACCCGTGTTCTGGAGCCAGCACACAGAAGGTCATGCCGAACACCGTGTCCGGACGAGTCGTGAATACCCGGAAGGCGCAGTCCTCGTGTCCGGCCACCTTCAGTGCAAACTCGACCCCTTCGCTACGGCCGATCCAGTTCGTCTGCATCGCCTTGACCTTCTCCGGCCACTCCAACCCGGAGAAGTCCAGCAACTCCTCGACGTAGTTGGTGATGCGCAGCTTCCACTGGTTGAGTTCCTTCTTCACGACAGGGTTCTCACAACGCTCGCAAAGCCGCTCCTCGCCCCAAACCTGCTCGCGGGCGAGGGTGGTCTGGCAGTGGTTGCAGAAGTCCACCGGCGCGTACTCTCGGTACGCCAAGCCCATTTCCAGCATCCGCAGGAAGAACCACTGGCTCCACTTGTAGTAGTCCGGATCGCAGCTCACGACCTCGTTCTTCCAGGCGAACATGTTTCCCATCGTGCGCAACTGGCCGCGCATGCGCTCGATGTTCTGGTAAGTCCAAGTCTTGGGGTGGATGTTGTGTTTGATCGCCGCGTTCTCCGCCGGAAGCCCAAAGGCGTCAAAGCCAATCGGAAAAAAGACCTCGTGGCCGCGCATTTTCAGGAAACGGGCGTAGGCGTCCGAGGGGGCCATCGCGTACCAGTGCCCGATGTGCAGGTCTCCGGAGGGATAGGGCAGCATCGTCAGCATGTAGAACTTGGGGCGCTCCGGATGCATCTCCGGGTCAAACTGGCCGCTCTCCTCCCAATGCCGCTGCCACTTCGATTCGATCTCGCTGGGAACGTACTCCTGCATGGCTCTGAAAACCTAGGGTTGGTGCCATCCACCATCACTTGGGGTGGCGGAAAAACAAATAGTTCATTATGCTGGGAATCCCGGAGAAGGACAATCGAAAAGGCAGGCTACCCCCGGACGGGGGGTGCAAGTAAAAGTGGGACTTTTACCGAAGCGACTGGACAACGGTCCGTCATTTGTGTCAAGTGAGAAATTTGATTTGGTCCTGCGACAAATGTGTGACAAAGCTATTGTCACAGCATTTATCTGCAAAATTTAATTTTCTTTAAATGATTGAAATTAATTATAATATGATGGCGCACCCGGCACGATTCGAACGTGCGACCTTCTGAACCGCAATCAGACGCTCTATCCAACTGAGCTACGGGTGCGTGGAGTGGTCTGGCGGAGGAGGAGTCCGCCACGACCTCAGTGTTTGCAAGGGTTTGTGATCAGCACTCTTGAATTATACCGTCAATTATACCGACAAAAACACTCTGTTGTTCAATGGACAGCATCGGATTCCACTGGACAATGTAAGGATCAGATTGAGCTAATTTTGGAGGTTGA
>PBTB01000050.1 GCA_002726945.1 Deltaproteobacteria bacterium
AAATTGCATATGACAATCTTGAAAAGATGAGTGGAACTCAAAATCGGCTGGCTTTAGTTTAGCCTGATATCCCTCTGCGTAACATCAGTTACGAAGAGACTGCGTAACATCAGTCCCTCAGTGCAAAAATTCTTCGGCGGCTGGACCAGGATGTTCAGCCACGCTTCGGAGGCTTGGGCACAGCATGATGCCAACGCCCTCATGCAATCCTCCAGCATGCCCCCCCCCCTGCTGGTGGATCAGGGATCCAAGGATCCGTTTCAGGAGGAATTGAACTGCGAGTTGTTCCAGCAAACCTGCAAGGCCAGGGGCTATCCGGCAACGTTCCGGAGACCGCCGGGCTATGATCACAGCTACTACTTCAGCGCCGCCTTCATGGAAGATCATATCCGGCACCACGCCCGTGCGCTGATTTCAACCTCATCCCAGCCCTCAGCGAGGGGGCACCACGGGCAGAGGAAATGATTGACTTGCGTGATCATGCAAGTTAAAAGAACATGTCTTTGCTCATTCGGAAGCGTTAACCCCTAACAGAGGAGGACCTCCATGCAAGTGACAATGACTGTGAACGGCGCCTCGTTCACAAGCGATGTGGAATCCCGGACTTTGCTTGTGCAGCATCTGCGCGACAACCTGAACCTCACAGGAACCCATGTGGGCTGCGACACCAGCAGTTGCGGCGCCTGCACCATCGTGGTGAATGGCGAGGCAGTCAAATCCTGCACCCTGCTCGCTGTGCAATGCAACGGGGCGGAAATCACCACCATCGAAGGGCTTGCCAGCAACAACGCGCTTCACCCCATCCAGGAGGGTTTCCGTGAAAAACACGGACTGCAGTGCGGCTTCTGCACTCCAGGCATGATCATGGCCTCTTGGCAGTTGCTTGAACGCAACCCAAACCCCTCGGATGGAGAAATCCGGCATGCGCTGGAAGGTAACTTCTGCCGCTGCACGGGCTATGACAATATCGTCAAGGCGGTCCAGTGGGCTGCCCAGAATTCCTAAACCCTGATTTGAGGAGATTCCCATGGGCAAGCTGATTGGAGAATCAGTCAAGCGTGTGGAGGACCGTCGGTTCACCACCGGGACTGGACAGTACACGGACGACATCGTCCTGCCGCGCATGACCCACGCACACATCGTGCGCAGCCACCTCGCCCACGCCCGCATCCGCAGCGTGAACACCGCTGCCGCCAAGAGCGCCGATGGTGTGGTCACCGTATTGACTGGAGAGGATTTCAAGGATATTGGAGGAGTGCCCTGCGGCTGGCAGGTGGACTTCAAGGACGGCACGACCATGCACGAACCCAAGCATCCAATTCTTGTTGCGGACAAAGTCCGACACGTTGGGGATGCGGTGGCCGTTGTCATTGCTGAAACCAAGGGGCAGGCCAGGGACGCGGCCGAGTTGGTGGAGGTGGATTACGAGGAACTGCCGGTCGTTACCGATGCCACCGAGGCCCTCAAAGCGGGTGCTCCGCAGGTGCATGATGACCTTCCGAACAATATGGTGTTTGATTGGGAGCTTGGTGACCAAGGTGCAACGGACACGGGTATTGCCAATGCACACCATGTCACCAAACTCGAAATCCGAAACCAGCGTTTGGTGCCAAACGCGATTGAGCCGCGCAGCTACATCGGGGACTACGATGCGGCACGTGATTTCTACACGCTCTACACCTCCTCCCAAAATCCTCATGTCATCCGACTGTTGATGTGCGCGTTTGTGCTGGAGCTTCCGGAGCATAAAGTGCGTGTGGTCTCCCGTGACGTCGGAGGCGGCTTCGGCAGCAAGATTTACCACTACACGGAAGAGGCACTGGTGATCTGGGCGTCAAAGCAGATTGGACGTCCCATCAAGTGGACTGCCGAGCGCAGCGAGTCCTTCGTCACGGACGCGCACGGACGCGACCACAACACGACGGCAGAGATGGGTTTTGATGACGCAGGCAAGATCACCGCTCTGCGGGTTCGCACAGACGCCAACCTTGGCGCGTACCTCTCCACCTTCTCGACCTGCATTCCAACCTACCTGCACGGAACGCTGTTGCAGGGGCAGTACACGACCCCGGCGATTCACATCAGCCTTAACGCCGTGTTCACGAACACAACCGCAGTGGATGCGTACCGTGGAGCCGGACGTCCAGAGGCAACCTACCTGATTGAACGTCTGATGGATACTGCTGCTGCAGAGATGAACATCGATCCGGCAGAACTCCGCAAGCGCAACTTCATTCCGCCCTTTGACGGAGTGAACCAGCCCGGATACCAAACTCAGGTAGCGCTGCAATACGACAGCGGTAACTACATCGCGGCAATGGAGAAGGCACTTGAGACCATCGGCTATCAGGACTTGCGCCGTGAGCAGGAAGAGGCCCGCAAGCAAGGACGCTACCTCGGCATCGGTTTTTCGTCCTACATCGAGGCGTGCGGCATTGCCCCGTCGGCGGTGGTCGGTTCGCTGGGTGCCCGCGCCGGACTCTTTGAAAGTGCAAACATCCGGGTTCAGCCCACCGGAAAGGTTTCCGTGTACACCGGAAGCCACTCGCACGGGCAGGGGCACGAGACCACCTTTGCCCAGTTGGTTGCCGACAACCTTGGCATTCCCATGGAGAATGTCGAGATCGTCCACGGCGACACCGAGCAGATTCCCTTCGGGATGGGCACCTACGGTTCCCGCAGTCTCGCCGTTGGCGGTTCTGCAATTTCCAGGTCTCTTGACAAGGTCAAGGAGAAGGGGGCAAAAATCGCCGCACATCTGCTGGAGGCTTCAGTGGATGATCTCGATTTTGCAGACGGCAAGTGGACGGTACGGGGTACAGACAAGTCCAAGGCCTTTGACGAGGTTTCCCTGGCCGCCTATGTGCCGCACAACTTCCCGGAAGGCATGGAACCCGGAATTGAGTTCAACAGCTTCTATGATCCGGCAAACTTCACCTACCCCTTCGGAACCCACATCGCAGTGGTCGAGGTGGACCCCGACACTGGGACGGTCACGCTCCAGCGCTTCGTTGCAGTGGATGACGTGGGTAATATCATCAATCCAATGATCGTGGACGGGCAAATCCAGGGGGGTGTTGCTCAAGGTGTGGGACAAGCCCTGCTTGAAAGCGCCAACTACGATGAGAGTGGACAGTTCTCGACCGGCACCTACATGGATTATGCCATGCCGCGTGCCGATGATTTGCCGAGTATCGAGGTCTCGCAGAACGTGACTCCGTGTCCCCACAACCCGTTAGGGGTGAAGGGCTGCGGAGAAGCCGGCACCATTGGTGCGACCCCTGCGGTTGTCAATGCCGCAATCGACGCCCTGCGTCCACTTGGAGTCACCGACCTCGAAATGCCGCTGTCTCCGCCACGCGTGTGGTCGGCCATCCAGCAGGCTTCGGCGTAACAGACTGAAACCCGGCACGGAGGAATATTCCTCTGTGTCATCGCAAAAACATCCTCTTTGGAGGGCTTATGATTCCTGCAGCGTTTGAATACTATCGTGCCTCGTCGGTGGACGAGGCCCTTGCCCTGATGCAACAGCACGGGGAAGACGCCAAGGTGCTTGCAGGGGGACACAGTCTTGTGCCCGCCATGAAGCTCCGTCTGGCAACACCTGAAAAGCTCATTGACATTGGTGGCATCAGCGGACTGCAGGGCATTCAGGACCGTGGAGATCACATTGCAATTGGTGCCCTCACCACCCACTGGCAGCTTGAGTCCTCGGATTTGGTGCAGCAAAAGGCATCGGCCTTGAGTCAAGCCGCCGGGGCCATCGGCGACGTTCAGGTTCGCAACCGGGGCACGATTGGCGGGGCTCTCGCTCATGCCGATCCGGCAGCAGACTATCCTGGAGCCATCCTCGCACTCAACGCGACCCTTGTGATCCGGGGTTCTGGAGGCGAGCGCACGGTTGCAGCGTCCGGCTTCTTCACTGGACTCTGGGAGACCGCAGTTCAGGACGGAGAGTTGCTCACCGAAATCCGCATTCCCACGGATGCGGCGAATGCGAACTCGTGCTACCTCAAGTTTCCACAACCTGCATCCCGCTACCCCTATGTGGGTTGTGCAGTCGCCATGACCACCTCCGGGGGCACCTGCTCCGATGTGCGTGTCGGCTTCAGCGGAGTTGGTGAATCTGCATTCCGGGATTCCGGAGTGGAGAACGCCATGCGAGGCCAGGCGGTGTCCGAGGCGTCTGCCAAGTTTGCAGGAGACCAAGCCACGAATGGCCGCAGTGTTCTCAGTGACTGGTCCGTGAGTGAGGAGTATCGCCGCGCCATGGCGAAGGTCTTTGCCAAACGGGCGTTGCTGCAAGTCGGCCGCTAAACACATTCCTTTTGCCGACCTGCCTCTGTGGAGGTTGGCATCCCTCCCTCCCCGTTTTCTCATCTCAAAGCACTTCGCAGCCTTTCTGGAATGCCACGCCACGTCTCACAGGTGATTCAAACCGTCCAAACCCTCGAAGGCGGGGGTTTCCTGGTGCGGCGTCCGTTTCCCACCCCGCAGTGTTCGTACATCGATCCGTTTCTATTGTTGGACCAGATGGGACCGGTGGACTGGCAGCCCGGTGAGGCCATTGGCGCTCCGGATCATCCGCACCGGGGTTTTGAAACCGTCACGTACCTGCTTTCCGGGGAGATGGAACACAAGGACTCTCAGGGCAACTACGGCAAGCTCACGCCGGGAGATGTGCAGTGGATGACTGCAGGAGCAGGGGTGGTTCACTCGGAAATGCCCACTGCCGAATTCCGGGAGCGCGGCGGTATCACCAACGGCTTCCAGATTTGGGTGAACCTGCCGGCCAAACTGAAGCTGACCCCTCCGCGTTATCAGGACATTCCCGTCTCTCGGATTCCGGAAGTCGTGTTGGACGACAAGGGGAGTCGAGTCCATATCATCGCTGGGACGATTGGGAACACCACCGCCGTGATCAACACCCACACGCCAATCACGTTTCTGCACGTCACGCTGCAACCCGGTGTGTCTTTCACGCACTCGGTGCCGCCGTCACAGAACGCAATGGTCTACATCATTTCCGGGAATGGGCAGTTCGGCAGTGAAGCAAAATCCGCCTCAGCAGGGCAACTCGTGGTGTTCGCCAACAACGCGGAAGAGATCACGACCACAGCCCTTTCCGAAGAACCGCTCGATCTGCTGTTGCTGGGTGGGGAACCGCTCAACGAACCCGTGGTCCGCTACGGTCCGTTTGTGATGAACACACGGGAGGAAATCTTTCAGGCGTTTCAGGATTACCAGTCTGGAAAAATGGGAGCCATTTCCTGAGATCCCTCCGCCGTCGGGCGGACAAGCGCAAAGGGCGCGGTACCATGGAAAACGATCGCCCTCCGATCCTCGGCGTACTTGAACGGGAGTCCGGACAAAGGGGTTCAGCCGAGACGCTGATACTCCACGGCAACGCGAGCACCGAGGCGGGCGTTGTTCCGGATCAGGGCGGCGTTGCTTTGCAGACTCTGGCCCTGAGTGCGCTGATTGACGCGCTCCAGCAAAAAGGGTGTGACCTCCTTGCCGCTGATCTGCTGCGTTTTTGCATCGTCCAGCGAATCCAGAATGGCCCGCTGCACCAGATTTTCGTCAAGTGCTGACTCGGCAGGGATGGGGTTGGCGATCACGATCCCGCTGTCAAGACCAAGACTCCACTGTGTTTTCATACAGCGGGCGATTTCCTCCGGAGTGTCGATGCGCACTTGTGCGAGTGCACCGCTTGCGGGCGTGAAGAAGGCAGGGAACTCGTTGGTGCGGAAACTGATCACGGGAACCCCGTGGGTTTCGAGAAATTCCAGCGTTTTGGGAATGTCGAGGATGGACTTGACTCCTGCACACACGACGGCCACCGGAGTGCGAGCGAGTTCCGTGAGGTCGGTGGAGATGTCCAGCGTCTGCTCGCTGTCACGGTGAACTCCGCCAATCCCTCCCGTCACGAACACGGCAATCCCGGCCATGCGGGCACAGATCATTGTCGCGGCTACCGTTGTGCCCCCGCTTTTGCCCTGACTGAGGGCGACCGGAAGATCACGGCGGCTGACCTTGAGGAGGTCTCGATTTTGTGCAAACCGCTCCAGCGCCTCCGCGTTCAAACCGATACGGATTTCCCCGTCCTGCACCACAATCGTTGCCGGAACCGCCCCCTCTGCTCGCACGAGAGCCTCCACCTCCTGCACGGTTTGCAGGTTTTCCGGATAGGGCATACCGTGGGAGATGATGGTGGATTCCAGCGCAACCACTGGAGTTCCGGACGCCAAAGCGGCTTTCACCTCTGGAGTGGAACGGAGTCTCGGAGCGGGCATTTTGAGAAAGGATCAAGCTTTGGTCAACACCACTCCACCATCATCCTCAAAAGCGAAGTGGAGTTGATCCCCAGGGGTCACATTGAGGTGCCGGAGGATTTCCGCAGGAAGGGGCATTCTTGGCTGGCCCGTGATCGTGAATTTGGTGCTGGACGTGATGCGGTACTCGGGATCCGGACCCCGCAGGATGCGACGCCCGAATTTGGGTCTCCGCATCTGAAGGATTTCGCAAACCTCATCAAGTTGCTCGGCGAACACTTCTGCATCGGAAAATCCAAGTGTTTGTGCAACTTCCGCTTCAGAATGACTGCGCGACAGCAAACGGACTTGGTCGTAAAGTTCCTGGCACTCTTGGGACGTGTACGTTTCCATTGTTCTAGGATTTTTTTGCGAAGGTTAGCGTTGCAAAAAGTGTTGCATGAAAAGGGCAAGCTTTCGAGTTTTTATGCTACACCTGACGTGCGTATTGTTCGATCTCATGGAGGTGTTTGAGCTTTGCCGGCTCAGAAAGGAAGCTGGAGAGGAAGCTGTTTTTTGCAAGTTGGAGTAGTTCTTCGCGGGAAAGCTTGAGCGCCTGCCAGACGGCGTGAAAGTTGGCGTTGAGGTAGCCCCCAAAGTAGGCCGGATCGTCTGAGTTGATCATCACCCGCAGACCCGCATCAAGGAGTTGCTTGAGGTTGTGATCCTCCATGCGGTCAAACACGCAGAGTTTGGTGTTCGACAGCGGGCAGACTGTCAGGGGAATCTGCCGGGCTGCCAGCAGTTGCACCAGTTCCGGATCTTGGACACACTGCACCCCGTGGTCGATGCGCTCCACACCAAGCCCGTCCAACGCACCCCAAATGTAGTCCGCCGAGCCTTCCTCGCCCGCATGAGCGACCTTTCGGAACCCCTTGGTTTCGGCCTTGGCAAAGACGCGTTTGAACTTCTCCGGAGGGTTGCCCACCTCGGAGGAATCAAGTCCAATCCCAACGATCCAACTCCGGAAGGGCAGCGCAGCTTGCAGTGTTGCAAACGCGGCCTCCTCGCTGAGGTGCCGGAGAAAGCAGAGGATCAGCCGTGAGGTCAGTCCAAGCTGCTGCTCGGCATCAGCGAGGGCTTGATGGATGCCCCGGATGACCACCTCGAAGGCGATACCCCGGTCGGTGTGCGTCTGGGGATCAAAGAAGATTTCTGTGTGCCGGATGTTGTCCTGATGCGCCCGCTCCAGATACGCCCACGTCAGGTCGTAGAAATCCTGCTCGGTCTGGAGCACACTCGCCCCAGCGTAGTAGATGTCGAGGAAGGATTGCAGGTTGCTGAAGTCATACGCCGCCCGCACCGCTTCCACGTTTGCGTAGGGCAGCGAAACCTGGTTGCGCTCGGCCAACTTGAACAGCAGTTCCGGTTCCAGTGAACCCTCAATGTGCAGGTGCAACTCTGCTTTGGGCAGTCCGGAAATGAAGTCTTTGTCCATCATGACTGAATTTCAATGCAGTGTGAATTTTCAATGTTGCTCACCTGAGTCAATGTTGCAAGCAAGATTCCCCTTTTTCTCAAAAGGCTTTACTTTCCCACGGTCATGCTGGAAAGTATCCTTCAGGAACTCACACTTCATGGGCCCATGGCGGACAAGGAACTCTACCTGATCGCGTATCGCGATTTTGAAAACAAAGAGGTTGATCAGGGGACGTGGATCAAGGCGCTGACGCTTCATGAAGGCGACAAGGAAAAAGCCCGCTGGACCTATGTACGGATGCGCGTGGAACAGTTGGAGCGGGATCCCCAAATTCTCAAATCTGTTGCGGCAAGTGACTACTCAGGAGGCATTATGATGTGGATCAGCGTTATTTTATTAGTTTTCGTGTCTGTCTTGGGCATGGCCTTTAATTTTAACACGTTCCAGTTTCACCCAGAGTATCTCCAGTACTTTATCGATGCCCCGTCGCTGATTATTATTGTGTTTCCTGCCGTCTTGTTTGGGGTCGCGGCGACCTCCTGGAAGGCGTTTGCCCGGAGTTGGACCCTGCCCCTCGGTTCCCTGAAAAAGGTGTCGCTGCAAGACGCCCGCTCCACCTCCCGATGTCTCCAAGTGCTGGGGAACACCGCATTGCTCATGGGGATTTTCGGTACCCTTATTGGAGTGATCTTAATCCTCCAAACGCTTGATGACCTGTCTGCGCTCGCACCCGCCTCAGCCATTGCAAGCATCACCCTCTTTTACGGAACCCTCTTCAAACTCCTCGCCTACGTTGCCGACCAGCGCGTCCGCAACCTCTACCTTGGTGTTTCTGAACCTTCAGAGGAGTGAGGTGTCGCCTCACCAGACTTTGAGATCAACCATTCAACCATTGTGAACCAATGTCAGAAGTCTGCGTGGTGGTCTGCGTGCGGGTGAAACCGGGGCAGGTCGAGCAATTCTTGAAGATTTTTCGGGCGAACGTACCCAACGTGCTTGCCGAGGATGGGTGTCTGGAATACGCTCCTGCAGTGGATGTCGCTTCCGGAATGGCCGCTCAGGAACTGGCTCCGGAAGTCGTCACGATTCTGGAGCGCTGGGCGAGTTTGGACGCGCTGAAAGCGCACTCGGAGATCCCGCACATGCTGGCGTATCGGGAACAGGTCAAGGACATCGTGGAGGAAGTCTCGCTGAAAGTGCTGCGCATGGTGTAGCAACTTACAGGCCGGAGGAATTGCCACTCCGCAGAGCAGCAAAGGGATTCTGGATCAGGGTTTGCAGGAAGTTAGGGGAGAGACACACCTGTTTCCCTGCTTGAGAAGACCCATGAGCAAACGTTTAGTCAGACTCACCCTCCTTGCACTTGCACTTGGAACGCTCGGAGGCTGTGCCGAAAACCTCACCGCGCTTTACCACCCTGCCTGCTTCACCTCTTACTCGATAAATCCATCGCGGCACGGGTGCGACCGCCCCTATGTGCTGCGGCAGAACCACGGCGACGAAGTCTGAGTGAGGACTGGGGTCAGGTTGCGGCTTGGCCCACCAGCACCGCTCCATGGATGTGGGAAAGCCGCACCGGAACCAGTTGGTTGTGGAGTTCCGGCAAGCCGCTTTCCAACTCCACACGCAGGTAGTTGTCCGTGAACCCGCCCATGCGCCCATCCGGTTTTGGCACCTCGCACAGCACCGTCCGGGTGTGTCCCAGAAACCGTTCCTGAAACATCCGTTGCTTGCGCTGGCTGAGTGAACGCAGGATTGCGCTGCGCTCCTGTTTCACCTCCGGAGGGACATGCTTGTCTATCCGTTCAGCGGGAGTGTTTTTGCGCACTGAGAAGGGAAAGACGTGGAAATAGCTGATGGGCAGGTCTGCCAAGAGCAAGCGGGTGTCCTCAAAATCCTCTGGGGTTTCTCCCGGAAAACCCACCATCACATCGGTGCCCACACACAAATCCGGAACCACCCGGCAGGCGCGTTCCACCTCGGCAGCGTAGTCGCGGACGGAGTAGCGGCGTTTCATCTGCTGAAGAATTGCGTCTGCTCCGGATTGCAACGGCAGGTGCAGGAAGGGGACGAGGGGATGCGTCGCATCGGCCATACGCTCGAGCAACGCCGGAGGCACGGTGGTTGGTTCGATTGAACTGATACGGACACGCGCCCGCCCACTTTGTTCGGCAAGTGCGTCCACAACCTCAACGAGGGTGTGCCCGGATTCTTTGTAAGTGCCCACATTCACTCCCGTCAGTACCACCTCCCGGACGCCTCCCTCGGCCAGCATCCGTGCTTCCTCCAAGAGATTTCCGAAATCCCGGTGGCGGGAGCGCCCACGGGCGAAGGGAATGACGCAGAACGTGCACATAAAATCGCAGCCGTCCTGAATTTTCAGGGCGGCGCGGGTGTGTCCTCTGGAGCGGGTGGGGAATTCAGCCGCTTCCCGTTCAGAGGAATTTTCCGGAAAAAGCGGGGCGACCGGTGTGTGAAACGTCTGCCGTCGCGGAGTGGGGGCCAGCACGAGGGGGTCGTTGTTCTGACGGGCCTGTTCCAGCAAATCGGGAAGCCGCAGTTTTTTCTCGCTACCGACCACCACCCGCACACCATCGAGCGCGGCGATTTGTTCCGGAGCCATTTGCGCGTAGCAGCCGATCACCGCGATTTCCGCATCCGGATGCTTGCGGTGCAGGGAGCGGATGGTCTGCCGGCTTTTGGAATCGCTGTGTTCCGTAACGGTGCAGGTGTTGACCACAAAGATATCGGCGGCTCCGTTGGAAGTCACAACCGTGTAGCCGCACTGCCGAAAGCTCCGGGCCAACACTTCGGTTTCCGAGTGGTTGAGTCGGCAACCAAGTGTGTGGAGGGCAACGGTGGGCATGCCAGTGGCAGGGGTGATGTAATTGGTGGATCAGCAGGAGTCCCCAATTTGCAGGGCGACTCCGGGAGTGTCAGGAGGGCGGTGGGAGAGACTGCAGAGCAGGTGGACTCTCGCAGTCCCGGAGGATCATTCGTCCTCCTTGAGCTTCTCGAAACGCTCCTTGATCACCTTTTCCTGCACGAACGGAGGGGTCGGGGCGTACTTCTCGAACTCCATCGAGTAGCTGGCCTTGCCCGCCGTCATCGAGCGCAGTTCCGTGGCGTAGCCGAACATCTCGCCTAGCGGCACCCCGGCGTCGATCACGGTGTCCTCACCCTTGACCTCGGAGCCGTAAATGACCCCTCGGCGCGAACTGAGGTCGCCGATCACGGAACCCTGATAGTCAGACGGGGTTTCAACCTCGACCTTCATGATCGGCTCCAGCAGCACCGGGTTCGCCTTGTGAACCGCCTGCTTCATTGCCGCACGGGAGGCAAGGCGGTAGGCAAGGTCGCTGGAGTCCACATCGTGGTACTTCCCGTCTCTCAGCGTCACCTTGACCCCCACCATCGGGAAGGCCGCCAGCGGTCCTTTTTCCATCACGTCCTGAAAACCCTTTTCGCAGGCTTGGATATGTTCGCTGGGAATCGAACCTCCGAAGATTTTGTTCTCAAACACAAAGGATTCCTCGCTGTCCCTCGGCAACGGCTCGATCATACCCGTGACACCGGCGAACTGTCCAGAACCCCCGGTTTGCTTCTTGTGCAAGTGGTCGTACTCGGCAGGGATGGTGATGGCCTCGCGGTAGTTCACCTGTGGAGCACCGACGATGACCTCGGCTCCGTACTCGCGGCGCATGCGCTCAATGTAGATGTCCAGGTGTAACTCACCCATGCCGGCGATGATCGTCTCCCCGGACTCCTGGTCGGAGTGGACCCGGAAGGTTGGATCCTCGCGCATGAAGCGGCCGATCGCCTTGCTCATCTTCATCTGTTGCTCGTTGTCCTTCGCCTTGATTGCAAGTGAGATCACCGAGTCCGGAACGAAGATACTCTCGCAGGCAAGGCGGATGTCGTCATTGCAAAAGGTGTCGCCGGACGCGCAGTCCACGCCGATCATGGCCACGATGTCCCCGGCCTCAGCGTAGTCAATGTTGTCGCGGTCATTGGAGTGCATCCGGACCATGCGGCCCACGCGCAACTTCTTACCCGTGCGCGTGTTCACCAACTGCTCGCCCTTGCGGAGCTTGCCCTGATAGATGCGGGCGTAGGTGAGCTGCCCGAACTGCTCTTCGGTGAGCTTGAAGGCCATCGCCACGGTGGGCTTTTCCGGATCGGTGTCCAGCAAAACCTTGGAGCCGCCATTAGCGAGGTCTATGGCTTCGGTGGGTTCGGCTTCCAGCGGAGAGGGCAGGTAGCGGTTGATCGCATCCAGCAGGGGCTGCACCCCCTTGTTCTTGAACGCGCTTCCCATGTACACCGGGCAGAGTTCCAGTGCAAGCACGCCCGCCTTGATCGCGTTGTGGATCGTCTCTTTGGAGATCTTGTTCTCTTCCAAGAGGTCTTCCATCAGTTGCTCGTCAAACATCGAAACGGCTTCCAGCATCTCAGCCCGCTTTTCCTCGGCGAGACCCTGGTACTCTGATGGAATCTCCTCCGTGCGGACGGTTTCACCGTTGTCGCCGTCAAAGTAGACCGCCGTCATGGTGGCGAGATCGATCACGCCCTGGTGCCCGTCTTCCAGACCAATCGGGATCTGCATGGCCACGGCGTTGAGCTTGAGTTGTTCGCGGACGCCCTCAATGCCCCGGTCCGGGTTTGCACCCATGCGGTCGAGCTTGTTGATGAAGGCGAGGCGCGGGACCTTGTAGCGCTTCATCTGGCGGTCCACCGTGAGGGATTGTGACTGCACGCCGGCCACACCACAAAGCACGAGGATTGCACCGTCAAGCACACGCAGCGAGCGCTCCACTTCCACCGTGAAGTCCACATGTCCGGGGGTGTCGATGATGTTGATCTTCGTATCATCCCACGCAACAGTCGTTGCTGCCGAGGTGATCGTGATCCCCTTTTCCTTCTCAAGCTCCATGTGGTCCATGGTGGCACCTGCGCCACCGCCGCGAACCTCTTCGATTTTGTGGATCTTTCCTGCGTAGTAGAGAATGCGCTCGGTGAGCGTTGTCTTGCCGCTGTCGATGTGTGCGGAAATGCCGATGTTCCGGGTGTTCTCCAGTTGTTTCTGAGATGCTGCTTCCATGATTACCTGTCCATGAGTTCTGGCCCTAAAGCCAATCGAACACTTTAGCAGGATTTAGCGGGAATTTCAAGAGAGGTGTGTTTTCGGAGGGTGCACTGGGGAACCACGTGATTCCCCTTGACATCCCATCGGTGGACGGCGCATCATTCAACAGACCTTATTGAACCCTCGGCTTTTCCATGCGATTCCAAAGTTCCCTGCTGCCTCTCCACCGGATTGGTCTCTTCACCACCGATCACGAACCCACACGTCTGCTGCACCGCGTTCAGAACGTCCTTGCAGGCCACGGGGCCGAGGTGATGTTACTGAAAGAGGGAGGTGATGCGGATTGCGAATTGGAACTTGTCATCGCAGTGGGGGGTGACGGCACCGTGCTCTCGGCACTGGTTTCCTATCCGGAAGTTCCGTTATTGGCGATCAACGCCGGAACCGTGGGCTTTCTCACAGCGGGCGATCTTGAAGACCTCAACAGCATCCTTGAGCGGGTGTTTGCCGGACGCCACTTCATCAGCAAGCGTTCGATTCTCAAATGCACCCATCCGCGCGGCGACAGCTACATCGTCAACGAAATGGTGGTGCGCGGGGCGACACGCTTGATCACGGTGGAACTCAGCATTGACCAGCAGCCCATCCGCAAAATCCGGGGAGACGGTGTGATCGTGGGCACGGCCACCGGCAGTACGGCTTACCTGCTCGCCGCCGGTTCTCCCATTGTGATGCCGGAACTGCGCTGCATGATCGTCAGCGGGCTCAACGAGTACGACTTCCGGGCGCGGCACCTCGTGGTCACGCATGATTCGGAAATCCGCCTGCGGATCAGTTCGCAGACCCGTGAGAAAGACCTCTACCTGTCGACCGATGGCAAGAACAAGATTCCGTTGGTGGTCAACGATGAAATCACGGTGCGCGAATCCAAGCGGCAGGCACAACTGGTGTTTCTGGAAGCGAACTATTTTTTCTACAACCTCGCGTCCCGACTCTCGTGGGGCGGGCTGTCGCGATGAGTTGGCTACGCTGGCAGCACTCCTTGGCGCTACTGGTTTCTGGGATGTTTCATGCCGCCCTGATTGTCTGGTTTCAACAACAGCCCCCGCCTGCTGTCGCCAACCCCCAAACCCTGCTTGTGCAACTCATCCCCCAAAGCTGGGCGGAGCAACTGAAACTCTCAACCCTGCCGCCGTTGCCAAAAAGCACGGAACTGCTTCCGGAGGACGATGCGGCTCCCGGAATGCTGTTCGCCGGGACACGCCCCAGGCTTCCAGAGCCGCCGACGCCAAAAAAGCCGGAAGTCCAGAAAAAGCTCATTGTCGAAGCGGATTTGTTGCGTCCCACCGTGCGCAAGGCTCCGGAACCGCCTCCCAAGCTTGTCGAAAAACCAGCTCCGGAATCAGAACCTTCAACCTCCTTGAATCTCAGCAAAATCCTTCAGGAATTGCCGACTGAAACATCGAAAACCCCGGAACCGGAAGCACCTGCGACCACGGTTGTCCTGCCGGATTCGCTGTTGTCCGACTTGGAGTTGGTGGCATTGGACGCTCCGGAGAACCAGCAGGTTTCGCTGGACGCACGCCGCATGAGTGTGGTCGAAGCCCGCATCTACCGCACTCGGCTGATTGAGTTGCTTGCCGAGCATTGGGAGGTGCCACCCCATCTTGCCGATCAGGACATGGTGGTGGAGGTGCGCTTCGTCATCGCGCGCTCTGGAGCCATCGAAACGGGGGAGATTCTCAAAAAATCCGGAGACCGTTTTCTGGATCGCTCGGTGCAGGGTGTGCTGGACAGCTTGCCTTTTCTCCCATCCGTGCCAGATTCTTATCCTGATTCTCGCTACGAATTCTTTCTCGGATTCAACCCATCCACCTTTCCTCTCTGACTCCCGCGCTCCTACGGCAATGTTGCTTCTCCGGCTTGCGAGGCTGCTGACGCCGCTGCTGACCCTGAGTGCTTGGCTTGGCCTGTACTCGACGGTTCACGCGCTGGATTACTACGAGATCACCAATCCCCGCTTCACACCGTTGCGGGTGGCGGTGGCAATGCAGCCTGCGACCAGCGTCAAGGGGTTGTTCGTGCAGTCGGTTTTCCAGAGCAATCTGGAGCAGACGCTGTTCTTCACGGTTGAGGAAAGCGACAGCGAAGCCCCCGCCGCCAGTCCTCCGGAGGCTCCCGCCTTTCGTTTGCACCTGCGGGTCAGCCGCGAAAAACCGTGGCTCGCCTTCTTCGTGCTGCGGGAATCCGGACACGAAAAGCCGATCTTGGAGGGGCAATTGGAGCAACGCACCGGCCGCAGTCTCCGGGATCTCGGACGCTTGCTGGCGGATCGCTTCACCAAGGCCACGCTCGGCTTCCCCGGACTCTCCTTTTCCAAGATCGCCTACACGGCTCAGGCTCGGGGTTCCCGCAAGAACATCATGCTCACCAGCTACGACGGCACCCAGCAGAAGCGCTTCTCCTACAACCTTGGCTCCAACAACTTTGCCAGTTGGGATCCTGCCGGAAAGCAGTTGCTCTACACCACCCTGACCCGCTCCTCCGCACAAATTCAACTCCAGCACGTTGATCGCTACCGCGCCCACATCCTTGAGTTTCAGGAACTGGATCGCCGTACCCAACCCCTGGCTGGAAGTTGGTCTCCAGACGGACACGGTCTCCTGCTCGCGCTGATGCGGCAGGGCAGCTCCGACCTCTACCAGTACACCTTTGAGTCCGGAACCTTGACCCCCCTAGTCACTTGGCGCAGTCTGGAAACCTCCCCGGTCTGGTCTCCGGATGGCTCCCGCATCGCCTTTGTCTCGGATTCCGCCCGCAACCGCGAACCGCAAATTCACCTCTACGATCCCCGCACCAAGCGTAGTGAGCGCGTCACCTACAAGGGGCGCTACAACAGCTCACCGCGCTGGTCTCCAGATGGGCGCATGCTGGCTTACGAAGGCCGCAGGAAAGGCGTGTTCCAAATCTTCAAGTACGACCTCCTGCGTCGTCGGCATCAGCAGCTCACCTTTGGGCGCTACAACTCGCAGCAGCCCGACTGGGCGCCCAACGGGCGGCAACTCGTCTTTTCCTCCCGCAAAACCGGAGTCACCAAACTCTACTACATCTCCGCACATGGCGGGCCGATGGCGCGGGTCACCACCAGTCCTCCGGCGGTTGTCGAAACCCAACCGGCCTGGACCCACTGAGGGGCGCTTGCATGGCCTTTGCAGAAAACACATTAAGCGCATTTCCCCTGGTTGCATGGCTGAGGCGAGTCGTCTGTGGGGCGCTGTCCGGAATGGCGGTGCTGGTGGTGATGACCCTACCTGTGCTGGCGGAGCAGGAGGATGTGCGCAAGGAACTGGACGCGGTTCGCAAGTCGTTGAGTCGGTACCAGCAACTGCTGGAGCGGCTTCAGAGTGTCACGGCGAACCTGAGCCGTGAGCAGTCGGAATTGTCGCTGCTGGTTCCGGATGAAGCGCTGCTCGATCAAATCGCCCGCGATGTCAACGAACTGCGGGAAGGGGCGCAGCAACTGGAAAAGCGGATCACTTTTTTGGAGGAAGTGATCGCCTCGCAGGCAGAGGCACCGGGCCCCTCAACGGACAACAGCACCCGCTTGCTGCTGGAGGGGCTACTCGCACTTCAGGTGGGCGAGCTTCAGCAAGCCTCCGGAGCGTGGGAAACCCTGCTCACTCAGGAGCAGTCGACAGTTCCGAAGGATTGGCTCCTGCTGACGCTGGCCGATGCCAACCGCCGGCAGGAACGCTTTCAGGAGGCGGCCTCAAACTACGGAACGCTGCTCCGCAAGTTCCCGAAAAGCCAGGTGCTGCCCCAAGCCCTGTACGGCTTGGGCGACACCTTTCGGCAAATGGGGGACACCGTCCGCCAGCAAGTGATTTGGAAGGAGTTGCAGAAAGCCTATCCGGAGCATCGGCTCTCTCAGCAAATCCGGAGATTGCAGGCTTCCGGGAAAACCGCAGGAGCCGCCAATGAGTGACTGAACCCGCCTGGGCGTGGAATTCCAGGGGCCACCACAGATGCTGCCGGAATCGGCTGAGCCTTCCGGGCCCATCGGAATGAATTGTATGACCCAAACACGCCGTCCGACCACCACCTCTGCCCAAGCCTCCGAGTTCCGGGTGTCCCCCCAGCGGGTGGTGCCACTGACTTCCGCACAATCTCATCTGGAGCAGACCCTCCTGCAATTTCAGCTCAACCTCGCGGGCTTGCAAGAGCAACTCGACCTTGAACTCGGAGCAGAGTCGCCCAAACGCCTTGTTCTTCAGGAAGCCTTGGATGAAGACCGCAGCAAGCTCCACGTCTGCCGCAAGGGGCTGCAACGCTTGCTCAAGGGGGTGCCACAGAGCGACGGCTCCGTGAAGGTGCGGCTCAACACCTTGCTCGCCAAACTTCCTGCGTCCGAAATCCAGAAGGCGAGTGCGACCGATTATGTGCTGGGGTCCATTCAGGAGGAGTCCTCCGAAGACCAGGTGGCGGCGCTGTGTTCCCGGATTCATCGCTTGGGTCAGAGCTTCGCCCATCTGCATCAGCAGGTGGGACAGGTGGTCGAGGTGCAGCAGGTCCGGCAGCTCAACGCCCAACTCCAGAAACAGGCGGATGCCCTTGCTGTCCGGGAGCAGGAACTTCAGGCCAAGGTTCGCAAACAGGAGGACTTCCGCAAAAAGCTTGAAGCCAAACGTGCGGAACTGAAGGAAATCCGTGCCCGACTGGAAGTCGAAGCCGAACGAGGGCGCACCAACCAGCGCGAGGAACGCGAACAACTCCAGCAACTCAAGGCGACGCTCCAGCAACAGCAGCAGGCGATGCTGCAACAGTCCTTTGATGCCTTCCAAACCGCCCAGCAGGAAATCCTCGCCCGCCAGCAGCAACTCCTCAAAAAGCTGGAGCAGGATCAGCAACGACTGGAGCAGGAAAAAGCGTGGGTGAAATCGCTCCTGCGCAACCTGCTCGACCAGCACGACCGCATCCACTCCGTGCAGTCCGACCTCCGGGGCGCCGAACAGTCCCACCTGTTGGAGCGCGAATCCGCCCTCCACGAAGAGCGCGGCTGGCTCAAGCTCGAACAGTCCAAGCTCCGCCGTAGCCTTAGCGATCCCGATGAACCCGACCTCTCCCACCTGCTACACTGATTCCGGACGGCGGTTCTTTGCGGTTCCGCATGGC
Source organism: Deltaproteobacteria bacterium (assembly GCA_002726945.1). GTDB lineage: Bacteria > SAR324 > SAR324 > SAR324 > NAC60-12 > UBA8110. Next base: position 17,993 of record PBTB01000050.1, read on the forward strand.
TTGAACTGCCCTGCCCACCATTGAACGCAAGGCCACCGCCCAAACAAACTCGGGGGGCTGAATCCCCCCTAGAACCTGTTAGGCACTTTGAAGAGGTGATGGACTGTCGTGTGGGACAAGCAGTCCTGCACTCCACTCGATGACAGGATCAAGCGCATGCCACGCCGAGCCTACCTCAGGAGTGCAGCGTCTGGCCCCGCCGCACCCGCATCCGCATGCGGAGACGTTCCTGACGGGAGGCATGTGCCTCCCTGCGTTTGCATGTGGAGAAACCCTGCTTTCTGCAGTTTCTTTGGATTGTTCTCACAACCCTCCTTGCAGCAAGTAAAACCAATCCTGAACCTGACAAACCGCTGGCCCTGAAGTCCAGAGTGGTGGCGGAATTCACCGCAGCTGAGGGATTGGTGACCCGCAACAAGTCCAGCAGCCCTGTTTTTCGGTGATCCCTGCTCAGAAGACA
>PBTB01000051.1 GCA_002726945.1 Deltaproteobacteria bacterium
GAATCGTTCAAATATTTGATATTAATATGATTTTTAATGAAATTTGGGGTGTCTTCTGAGCAGGGATCACCGAAAAACAGGACTGGTGGACTTGTTGCGGGGCACCAATCCCTCATTTGTGGTGAACTCCACCACCCCTCTGGACTTCAGGGCAAGCGGCCAGCGGTTTGTCAGGTGCAGGATTGGTTTTACTGGCTGCAAGGAGGGTTGTGAGAACAACCTGGAGAAACTGCAGAAAGCAGGGTTTCCCCACATGCAAACGCAGGGAGGCACGTGCCTCCCGTCAGGAACGTCTCCGCATGCGGATGCGGATGCGTCGCAGCTTGAGCGCGGATTCCAAGCGAGGCGTCTGCTCCGTCAGCGCTGGATCGCGTTGGCGAGAGCCCGGACTGTCAGCGTCCGGGGCATACATCCAGCCTCTTTCATGAGGGTCGAGCAGGACAAAGGTGCCAACGTTCCCATAGCGTGCAGAAGGTGCGTTCTTGTGGCGACGCAGCGGCAGGGTAATGTGGTTCATGCCGCCAATGTACTTTTGCGGATTCCAAAAGCAACCCACCACGCAAGCACCGAGCAAGGTCTGAATGCATCCGGATCCTTGTTGCAGCAGCACTTCGCCGGGATGCAAATGGACGATCTGCGAGGCAACAAGCCCCAGGGTCGTTCATTTCTGATAGATCGCACTACGGACGTGCTTCAGTCCGGAGGAAACCCCGATCAGGCTTTCGGAGTGCCCGATGAACAGGTGGCCTCCGGGGGCCAAGAATTCCACAAGTTTGCCCACAAGTTGCTCCTGAGTGGGTTTGTCGAAATAGATCATCACATTTCGGCAGAAAATGAAATCGAACTGTGTGGTGAGCGGGAAGCGTTCCATCAGGTTGAGCCGCCGGAAGTGGATGAGCTTGCGGAGCGGCGCGACCACCTGCCAGTGCCCTTCCGTCCCGGGAAGCTTCTGGAGGTACTTCTGGCGATAGCTTGCGGGCACCGGGGCGATCACCTGTCCGGGGTAAATGCCTGCTTCGGCTTTGTTGAGCACTCGTGTGGAGAGGTCGGTCGCCAAAATCTTGATGTCCTTCTGGAAGGGCTGGTGCAGGGCGTCCAGCAGGGTCATCGCAATCGTGTAAGGCTCCTCGCCCGTGGAGCAGGCCGCGCTCCAGATGCGGATGCGCTGTTGCTGATTCAGCTGCGGATAGATCTTTTCAGCAAGAAAGTCGAAATGCATCGATTCCCGGAAGAAGTCGGTCTTGTTGGTGGAGATGGCATTGAGCATGTAGGTGAGTTCGTTGCCGCTGCGGTCCTGTTCCACTAGGTTCTGATAAGTGGTGAAGGTCTCGATCCCCAAATCCCGCATCCGCTTGGAAAGCCGGGCGATGATCAACTCGCGCTTGGCGGGGCCGAGGTTGATTCCGCAAAGCTTGTAGATGAACTGCCGCAGCCGCTCGAACTCCTCGTCGCTGAGTGTGGGTTTCATGCCCACCTAAAACCCGGCAAAGTCGTTGTGCATGGGATCGTATCCGAGGCTCTGATCCGGATGCCCCCCTTGGGAGCAGTTTTTGGGGGCGGCAGGGGCAGGAGTTTCGTGAAGTCGCCCTGCTCAGACGGAGTCGATGGCATCGGTACCGGAGGCGCAAGCAGGTTTGCAGCGGTGGTCAGTTGGGGGGCGGGCGGTTCTGCAAACCTACTCGGTGCAGTGGTTGGGTGCGGCAATTCCAGTTTGCGGTCGGTCTCGCGTAGAGGGAGGGTCACTCCGGGGGGCTGAGCGTGCAGCGTACGGCCCCACAACTCGTTTTGCAACAGCGTAAGGTCTTGCGGCTCCAGCCCCGTTGTTGCTTGCTGGGATGTCATCACCATCTGCTCGATTTTCTCCAGCAGCACGGCCCGGGTAAGGTAAATGGAAACCCCTGTGGTCACAGGGACGCCGACCCTGAAGGTCAGCATGATTTTGGCAGGGCTCACGAATCTGTTGAGCAGGGCTTCAGTGTTCATTTGGGTGCTGCTGGTTTAGATCTCAAGCGGCTGCTTGCTCCGCCGAGGACCATAGAGGGTTTGGGCTCGCACTCACGGGAAGATGCGTGTGAGCTTGTCGGACATGGTCTTGGCGTCAAAGGGTTTGACGATGTAGTCGTTCGCCCCGGCCTTGACAGCAGCGACGATGTTCTCCTTGAGGGCTTCGGCGCTCACCATCAACACCGGGATCTGCTTGAGCTGCTCGTCCGCACGGATCGCCTGGATCAACTCCAGTCCGCTCGTCTTGGGCATGTTCCAGTCGGTGATCACAAAATCGAAGGCCTGGGAGTTGAGTTGCGTGAGTGCGGCATTGCCGTCCTCTGCTTCCTCAATGTTGTTGAAGCCCAGCTGGCGCAGGATGTTGCGCACCATTTTCCGCATGGTCGCAAAGTCGTCCACGACAAGGATTTTCATTTCCGGGTTCGCAGGCATAAGGGCGGTCGGTATGGAGAGTTGTCATTCTTAATGAAGGGTAAGCCGAGTCTCGCAGGAACGCAAGTGCTTCGCTGTTGAGCACATGCGGTCGGGAAACTACGAAACCGCCCTTGAACTGTTCGGGCAAAACGTGGAGCAGCACGGGGAGGCTCTCCGGACAGCCACCGGAAACTGGGCTGGTGTCACTATCAGGTTGGCAAGGAATTGCTGCTTCGCACGGAGAACAAGGAGGGGTCAACCCGGCTGGCTCAAAGGCGGGGGGATTAGACATTATTTCAGTTATTTGATCTTTAACTATTCACGATAAGGTCTATGATCGTCAGGCTGAAGCCGACTTTCAGGAACGGCTCACCTTCATCAACGGCCCTGGGGAAGACCTCCAGCACAAGGGCGAGTTGGTCCACAAGGAGAAGGAGCGGGTGGCAGAGCAGGAGAAACTCGCCAAACAGGGCATCCTCGCCCAGAATCCGGACAAGCTGGAACTCTCTGGGGGCTTTGATTCGGCCGCCACCACCACCAACTGTCCGCCTCCATGCACGTTGTCCCGTCCAAGCCCGTCTCCAAGCCCGCAAGCACGGACGCGCGCCCTTGTATAAGGGGTGGAATTGTGCTGTAATCGGTTCCGGGCTTAACTTTGCATAGCTTCAGCCGTTTGGAGCCGTTCGGCTCTCCGCCTCTGAGTCCACCACGGAGGGTGATCCGGAGTGGCGGATATCAAAACCTCAGTGCTTCCGGTGTTTGGAAACCCGGAAGGCTCCGCAGGATAATTAGAGAAGCCATGTCTCTGCTCGATACCCTTGGCCTTAGCACCGACCACTCCGAGGAGCAACTGCACCGCGCCCTTGAGGAAGGCGTTCATCTGCTCGAGCGCCACTTCTATGACCGGGCGATGGTCGAGTTCAATCAGGCGTTGGCCCTCAGTCACGAGGAGGCGCTTGCTTCCATCAAGGAACTGTTTGAGGATCCTCAGTTTGCCAACGACGTGGAGGCACTGAGGTCGCTCGGCTCCAATTTGCTTGCCAAGAATCCGGGTGACCTCGACCTTGCCAACCAACTGGGAAACGCCGAGCGTCGGCAGGGCAACTGGCAATCGGCCAAGCGTTTCTATCTGCATTGCCTCCACCACAACCCCAACGTGCAATTTCCGGCGTACAATCTTGCGGCCACCATCGCCCGCACCAACCATGTGGACGGTGCTGCCGTCAGCGCCCTCCAGCCTTTTGAGCAGGCACCGGGCTTCATTTTGCCGGATCTCGAACCGCTGCTTCCGCCTCTTGAAGAATTGCAGAAGCAAGTGTTGGAGAAAGAGGAGGCGGCAAATGCCGCCGATACCTCGACTGAAGAAGCCCCACCCGCGCCAGGAATGGAACATCAGCAAGACAACGATGTGGCTGATTTTGATGCTACCGCAGGAGACACCGTACTGGCCAAAGCCGAGCGACAACTACCTCCGGTGGAGGAGACGGGGGATCTGGAGGGGAGCTTTGGGATGAACCTCCCCAAGCTAGCCCATCACATTCGCCAATGGCCGCTCAAGGATCGTGACCCTGAACTGATGTGGGCGTTGGGGGTTGTTGCTTTGGCTGCGGAGGAGGGGAGGATCGCGCATTGGGCGCTGGAGCATGTCCAGTACGAGGGTGAGATGGAGCGCGATCTGGTCTGTTTCCGTATTCTTGCGCAGGCCGTCCGGCGACTTTCTCCCCGCGTCATTGATGTGCAGTTGCGCTACCTCCACAAGCACCCCTCCCACCGCTACTCCTGTGCGAACCTCGGGGTGATGTACAAAAAGACTGGAGACCTTGGGAAGGCACGGGTTTATTTTTTCCGCACCCTCAAGTTGCTGGAAACCTCCAAAGGCAGTTACCACATCACGCCACTTCTGGAGGAAGCCGTGAAGCTGGAGGAAGAGGGCAGTGTGCAGAAGGCGCTGGAAATCTACGCGCCGCTGGTTTCTGAAATCCATGACCAAGCGACGCTGGTGCGCATCGCCAAGATGCTTACCACCACCAACGAGTTGGAGCAGGCCAAAGCCACCTATCTGCGTGCCCATGTTCTGGACAGTGATGCTCCGGAGCCACTGGAAGGACTGAAGTCGCTCCGGAGCCTGCTGGTTCACAAAGCCGGGGAGGCCCTCAAGGGTCACGAAGCCGCCAAGGCCGCCCTGCTGCTGGACGAGGCGCTCACCATCCATGCCTCTGAGCAACTCATTGAACGCGCCCTTAACGTCTACAAGGATTTGGGCAACAACAAACGCATCCGGGAGTTGGAGGCGATGCGTCGCTTGTTGGACAACACGGAAAAACAGAAACAGGTGCAGCGGGAACTTGAAGAAGCCGAGCAGCATGTGAGCGATGGCATCATTGAGGAGGCCATGCATTGTTTCAAGCTGGCCCTCAGTTTCACTCCGGACCAGCAGGTGTTCAAGCGGGCGATCGAGGTGTGCGAAGCGGGAAAACGCAAGGATCTTGCTGAGCAGATCACGGGCTGGTTCCACAAACAGATGGAAGTTGCCGAGATCAACAAGCGACTGGGGGAGGCAGGAGCCGTCTGAGCCATGCGCCGTTCATCTTCCGGCCTCACAACCCTCAATCTTGATTCGCTGGTGGACATCGTTTCCAACAGCGTCGGCATCCTCATCCTGCTCACGGCGTTTGTCGCGCTGCTCACCCTCACCGCTCCCCTTCAGGACACCACTCCGGAAACCCGCAAGCTGGAGAAACCCACAGAGAAGATTGTCATTCCGTGGTCCCACTACTCCCAAAAATCCGGACTTTTTTTTCTGCTCCGAGCAAATCAGGTGCTGCACCTCGACCGCGCCGAGGTGTACCTGAAGTTGCAGGAGCAGCTTTCCGGGGACGTTGCACCGCCCACGGAGCTTTCACTTGAAGGCTACGATGTCACCCTCACTCCCATTTCCGGACACGCCCACTGCCTCGATTTCCAGCCGCAGCCCAACGCTGGACTGTGGTGGCACGAGTTTCAGCGCAGCGGCGGGGTGCTGGAGCGGTTGCTGGACCAGCATCGTCCGGAAGAGACCTACTTCTTCTTCTGGGTTGATCCGGACAGCTTCGAACTGTTCCGCGATTTGCGGCAGTCGCTCTGGGATGTGAATTTCGAGGTCGGTTGGAAACCTGTGCGGCGGGATTCCCCCTTGCGCTATTGCAGCGGCTTTGGGCAGTTCCGGAGCTTTCAGCCGCAGTGAGCGTCAGGCAGCAGCTTCCCGGAGGGAAATGCGCAGGTCCGTGATTTCGTAGATGCGCAGGTCGTCACGCCAGAGGGAGGCGTTGGCGGTAACAACGGTTTGATCAAGGTGTTCCTGCACGTTGGTGACGTGGATTTCGAGTTGCATTTGCCGGGTTTCCCGGAGGATCTGCCCCCGGTATTTCCATGCGGTGCGCTCCTGCACCCAGCCAAAGCGCGGATTCTGGAAACGATCCGCCAGCCCTTGTTGCAACGCGAAGCCCTGCATCGCCTGAAAAATCGCCTCCACCCCCAGCGAGCCAGGCATCACGGGATCTTGGTGGAAGTGACAGGGGAAGAACCAGTCCTCCGGATCGACCATCCGCACACCGTAAACATAGCCCTTTCTGGAAGTGCCTCCGTCCGGGACGATGTGGAGTTCATCGAGCAGCTTGAGCTGCCGCGTTGCCAGCCGCTGATGCGAACGACCTTCCGGAGCTTGGAACCACGACTCGGAAAAATCTGCTAAATTCCAGCGAATGACACGATTTTCGGGAAATCCCGCAACTTCGGGAGCCACCAACTTCCCGCCGTCCAGTCCCACTTGATTTGCCAGGGCCTCGTCCGTGAAGTATCCGAACACGGTGTCCCCGACATAGAACTTCTCGCCGTCTGCATAGAGTGCAAAGTCATGTGTTTGGATGACGGTGTTCCCAGAGGCGACCGTGCTTTTCAGAGTGATCTCGGAAACGATGGTCTTGCCGCACAGGTCTGGATCTGCGAGCAGGGTTCCGTTGCCGTCGAGGTTGCGGTAGTGCAGATCGAGGTCAGGGTAGTGGAACATCGCTCCGGAGTAGGCGGAGATGAAGCCGCAGGGCTGGAGTGCGATTTCCATCAACACCGAGTAGGGCATTTGCGAGGGATGCGTGTTGTCCCGGAAGTACCATGCATCGGCAGGCACATCGTATTCGCCGACGATGCGCATCGGCTTCTCGAACTGGCGGCGTGTTCCCGAAAAACTCTGCACCCGCGAGAGCAGTTGCAGGTCGCGGTTGGGGTTGCGCTGGACGGGGCGGTTCGCGTACACCTCGTAGTCCGGACCCATGCACTTGGCCACGTCGCCGAGTGCGAACTCCCAAAGCTGCTGGTCGTTTGCGATGGGTTCGGGGTTCGGGGTTCGGGGTGCGGGGTTGGGGTTGTGACTCTGCAGTGATCTTAATGCCGGACGGTCGGGGTTCTGGTCGAACCATTTTTGGGTGAGTCGGAAGCTGCTGCCCTTCTCAACCAACTGCACTCCAAGGTTGCGGAAATCCACCACGATGCGGTCGCCGAGCAGGATGTCGATATCTGCGAGAGCGTAGGGAACGGGATCGAGTCCGATCTCCCTGACCTCCATGCAGTAGGTGAGCATTGGATCGCTTGGAATCACCTGTCCTCGGCAGCGCACGATCTGCGACATGCCGTGAACCGGCTGGAAGGTCGCGTCCTGCGTGTGCGTTTGCAGGCCAAGGTCGAGCATGAAGAACTGCATCAACTGCACACAGCCCTCGGCCATCAGCGAGCCGGCCAGCACCGGGTCATCCTTGAAATGGCAGGGGAAGTACCAGTGGTCAGGTGCCAGATCCTTTTCGGAAACCACCAAGCCGTAGCCCCACGGCCCGCCTGTGTGGTCAAGCTGGACGATGCGGTCGTGCATGAGGCATTGCTCCGGAGCCGTTTTCAACGAGGGGTTGTGTCCTGGCTGTGCGTAGTGTGGTCCGAAGCAGTGTTCGGGCTTCCCGGAACTGAGCGCCAGCAATTCCTCGCGGGTGAAGGTGGTTTTCTCGCAGCGCAGCAATGGCTCGAAATGGAGCTTTTGTGCGTTGGCCCGCATTTCCTCTTCGGACTCGGTGCGGATCACCCCTTGGCCTTCCACGAGTTCCTCGTTGGTGAAAAATCCCGCACAGCCCCCGTCCATACGCATCACCATGCGCTCGCCGACGAAGCATTCGTAGTGGAAGAAGAACAGCAGCGTGCCTCCGCTACGTGCAAAGGAATCAATGGAGATGTCGTAGCGTAGTGTTTCTCCAGCGCGGGGCATGTCTTCAAGGTAGGTCAACGTGCAGTCGAGCAAGCGATAGACGCGTTCGCCCTGATTCTCGAAATCAATGCCGAGGTAGCTGATTAGCAGCAGATCGCACTGCCCAGACTCGACCGCGACCGCCCACGGAATCTGTCCGTCGGTACAATACCAGGCATCCTCCGGGATGTCGTACTCGGTGGTGATCGTTGAGGGTTTGAACTCACCACGCTTGGCATTGAGCTTGGTAACGCGACTCACCAGCAGGTACGGTTCCATCGGCAACCGCACGCATCTCCGGAAGGTGTCGTACTCGGCGTATTCCGGACCAAAGACGTTGGCAACCTTCCCGCCGGCGAATTCCAGCAAGTCATGCTGGTTGAAGATGGCGGGTGCGGGGTGCGGGGTGCGGGGTGCGGGGTGGTGAATGACGATTTCAGGAGCAGGTTGTGCAAAGGACGTGAGTTGATGCCCAACCTCGGTGCTTGGAAAGTGGGGCACACTGTGTTTTGCCCAACCTGCAGGATTTCCCATTTGCTGTTGGATCGCCGCCGCCATTTGGCGTAATCCCTCCCGACGGAGTTCCAGAAATGCAGAATGTGCGGAATCGACTTGCTGGGGGTAGGCACCCAAACTTCCTGCAGGCACGGGTGCGCTGCCCCACGCTACCGACGAAGCACTCCCCCCTTTGGCAAAGGCAGGCTGGGGGGGATTTTCTCTGTGTTCTCCGCGCCTCTGCAGTGAATCTTCTCTCTGGAGTGAATCCTCTTGCATCCCCCGGAACTTCGCCTGGTTTTCCTCTGTGCAGATCGTCTGAATCGGCTTGCCACCCAGGGTGATGGTTTGCATCAACTGCTTGGCAGGAAGTTCTGGAACTTCCGGATAGAGCCGTTTGAGATCGAGCGGAACGCGGTGGCTGTAAAGCCGGGCCAGTGTCCGGATCACCTGCACCCGGTCATCCACTCCCCGGCGGCTCATACCCACCGTCAGGTGCGGACGCTCCCCCAGTGTTTCGGTAATCCACTTCGCACAACTCACGCGGGGGCCGAGATCAACGAAAATCCGTGCCCCGTCACGATAGGTTGCCTCGATGAGCTTGGTGTAGTCCACCGTGCGTCCGTAGATGCGGGCGATGTTGTGGCCCAGTCCCTCCGCATCAAGTTCGGTGACATCGTAAGTGTCAGCGGAGTAGAAGCGAATGTCCGGCTGAGAGACCACCGGATTGGTGTGGACGCGCTTCACTTCATCGTAGTCCGCCTTGACGGGGGTGCAGTGGACGACATCGGTGACTTGGATTGGATGTGGTTCCACGCCCAACGCCTGCGCCACACGCTCGCAGGCAGCCGGCTCCCCGGCCATCACAACCTCCTGCGGCGTGTTGATGAGGATCAGGTAGGCGCGATCCTCTCGATTGATGGCGGCCTGCGTGGCTTCCGGAGTGGCTCCGAGGGTGTACCACTGCCAGAGCGTTTCGTGCTGAAACTCGTCCGGGCCAAGCTTCCATGCCTCACGCACCGTGTGCATCGGCCCGCAGAGGCGCTCCCTGAAGAGCGGGGAGACGTTGAGGATTTCGCTCATCGGGTCCATTGAACCCCAGACTCCGAGCGCGAACATCATTGTCACCTCACCCATGCTGTAGCCGAAAGCCAACTGCGGCTCCAGTCCGAAGCCCTCCCGCAGTGCCTGCGTGTGCAGCACCCCGGTGGTGATCCCGCTTTCAAACATCGCAATCGGCGTGTTAACGAACTCGTCCTGCAACCGCTCAATCTCTGCTTCGGAAAGCCGCTGCATCGAGCGCGGATAGAGCTTGCGGTCGTGCAGCAGGTCGGCAAGTCGACTGGTGTAGGAGCGCATCGACTCGTGGAGTTCCGGGACCAGTTGGAAGAGTGTGCGGCTGTTACCCACGTAGCTGTTGAATCCACCAGGATAGGTGAAGGCCACCTGACCCTCCAGACCCAGCGGTTTCGGCGAGAAACTGCTGCCCCGTGGAGTCACCCAATCCGTCCCTGAATGGAATGCGGCTTCAATCCCGGACTTCGCCGATTCCGCCTCTTGCCGCAATTCCTCCCGTGAGTTCCCGACCAAAGCCGTAGCCAGCGCACCTTGTGTTTCCCGCTGTTCCCTGAACGCCCGCCGCGCAATTTCGGGCAGCGAGGCGTTTGTTCCCAAGTCTTGGATCAGGGAATCAAGCCGTGCTGCCAGTTCGGCAGCGTCTGCTCCGGACAGTGGAATCAGCGCGATTCCTCCCGTTTCAATAACAGACACTGCTCCCCCCTTTTCCAAAGGGGAGCCGGGGGGAATTTCCGCTTCCGACAAAATCAAATGCGCAGCACAGCCATCCTGCCCCAAACTGCTCACGGCGGCGCGACGTGGTTCGTCTCCGGCGTTGCAGAACCACGGGCGGGATTTGGTGGGAGCATAGCACTGTCCGGAACCCCAAGCTTTGGCAGGCTCCGATCTGTCCCAGTCCGGAACCCCCGGAATCGTGTGCTGCCGAAGTGCCAGTGTTGCCTGAAGCAACGAGGCCATCCCGGAGGCAGCACAGGTGTGTCCGATGTGGGCTGAGGCCCTGCCGAGTGCGGCTTCGGAATAAATCTGCTGAAGGCCCGCGACTTCCGCCGCCGCATCCTCCAGAATTCCAGACGCGTGCATGGAGACAAAACCAACCTGCTCTGGTGCGACCCCTGCGGATTCCAAGGCCACCGCCGCTGCACCAGCAACCGAATCCGGAGTGATTCCCCGTGCAAAGGCCACCGATTCTGCAACAGCATGGATCACGTCCTCATCGGCTTGAGCCTGCTCCAGTGGTTTCAGCACCACCGCCCCTGCGCCTTCTCCGGGAATCCAATCCGCATCCACCTCCCCCGTAGGGGCAGGCCATGCCCGCGATCCTTCCCGACTCCGTAACATGACCGATTCCGCACTTCCCGCAAGATCAACTGCCGCCACAACTGCCGCCTCGACCTCCCCCGCCTCCAGCAGCATCTGTGCCACCTCCACTGCCTTGAATGCGGAGTTTTCCTCGGCAGAAACCGTGAACGCCGGGCCAGAGAAATCCCAAAGTGCACTGATCCGCGAGGCCATGATGTTGCCGATGTAGCTGGTGAACTGGTTCACTGGCACGGCCTGAAGCAGGGCATCTTGCACGAGCTTCGTCAGTTCTGCCTGCTGCTCCGCACTGAGTGTGATCCCGGATGCGGACAAGCCCTCCTCGATTTGCTTGGCAAGATTCACCCGACCCCGGAAGCGGTGCAGTTCCAATTCGACCTCCATCGCCACCAGCACCGCGACGTTCTGACCTGCCTTCAGGTTCGTCTGCCGCAGGGCGCGGTCGGTGACCTCCAGTGTCAGCAACTGCTGTGGGATCAACCGCTCCTGCGGGTTCGGCGGCAGCTTGAAGCGCAGGAAGTCCATCTCGAAGGATTCCAGCCATGCCCCTTGAAGGGTTTTCGGTGGCCGGTTTTCGGTTTCTGGTTTTGTGGAGACTCCATCCTCTTTGGAACTTTGGAACTTTGCCTCTTTGGCACTCTCAATTCCAAGACCACGCCAGCGGGTTTCTGGCAAACTACAGAAGGCTTGCTCGCCGTTGAGGAAGGCGCGCTGAAGTTCGTTGATGCCCTTGAAATTTCCAAAAATACCATCCATCCCAATGATGGCCAAGGCGGGAGTCGGTGGTCGGTGGTCGGTGATCGGTTTGGTCGCCTCCCGTTCCCCTTTGGAACTTTGGAACTTTATCCCTCTGGAATTTTCCAGAATCAAATGCGCGTTGCAGCCCCCAAAGCCAAAGGCACTCACAGCGGCACGACGTTCCGGACGGTTGTGTGGCCAGTCACTGGTTTCACGCAGAATCTGTTCGGCAGCAAAGGTTCCGTTTTCGGAACTGTGTGGTTGCTCGACATGGATGGTTCCCGGAATCCGACCCTGTTGAAGCGCGAGCATCACCTTGGTCATCCCTCCCATGCCCGCAGCCGTGAGCATGTGGCCGAGGTTGGACTTCACCGAACCGATGGGCGGGGTCGTCCCGGAATTTCCGAAGAACGCCTCCATCGAGTTAAGCTCCACCTTGTCGCCAAGCGGGGTTCCGGTCGCGTGGCATTCGATGTAGTCCACCGACTGCGGATCAACCCCGGAACTCGCATAGGCCCGTTCAAAGGCAAACTGCTGCCCCTTGGGGTTTGGACTGAGGACGAATTGCCCGCGCCCGTCGTTGGAAAGCCCGATTCCGGGAATCACTGCGTGGATGCGGTCGCCGTCGCGTTCAGCGTCGCTGAGTCGCTTCAGCACGAACATCCCTGCACCCTCGCTGGCAAACAAGCCTCCGGAGGTGCGATCGAGCGGACGACTTTTCCCGGCTTCCGGATACGCCTGAAAGATTGAAAAACCCATGTTGACGAAAAACGGATCCGCCGCGCTCACCGCTCCGGCGAGCATGAGATCAGACCTTTCCGACCAAAGCGTGTGACAGGCAAGGCCAACGCTGTAGAGCGAGGAGGCGCAGGCCGCGTCCAGCGCGTAGGTGTGTCCGGAGAGTCCGAGGGCTTCGGCAATCAGGGAAGCAGGCCGTCCGGCGATTCCAAGGTTTTCTGGGGGCTGGTGATGTGTGGTCGGGGGCCCGCTGAATTCGGGAAGCAAAAAATCCGGACGGCCCAGCAAGTCTTGCAGCATCGGTTCCAACGCCTCGCGGTAGAGCGGCAGGACGAGGTGGTTGGAGGATTTTGTTGGAAACGAGAGGTTGCCGAGGATCACCCCGCAGTGGGTGAGCCGTTCCGGATCATCAAGCAAGTTTGCATCATGCAATGCCTCGCGGGCGACGTGCAGCGACCACTGGAAAACGTCATCAAGCCCGGACAGTCGTGCTGCTGGAACACGGAAACCTTCCGGATCGAAGGTGAAGTCGTGGATGTAACCGCCCTGCGTGCAGTAGTAGCAGTCGGTCACGCCCTTGCGGTCGGCCTTGAACCACACAGGATCGGTGTGCATCTGCTGCTCGGTGGCCTCGATGCGGGAGTCGGTTCCGGTGAGCAGGTTCTCCCAGAACTCCTCCGGGGTCTTCGCTCCGGGGAACAGACAGGCTAGTCCGATGACGGCAATGGGTTCAGGCATTGTCGGAAAAAAGGATTCAGCGAGAAAAATCAGGTGAGGTGTTCAGGCGACCGCAGCACCTGCCATGCCTGCCTCGACCACGAGAAAATCACAATTTTTGCTCATGCCGCAGATTTGAGGAAAAGCGTGTTGAGGTTTTCGCTGAGGGTGACTTCGGCACCGAGCATCCGGGCCGCGATTTGCCCATCGTTCAGCACAAGGTCAAGATCGGCAACAAGGGCAGTAGACGAGTGGGATTGCACTCGCAGGTCAAGCGTGCAGGGCGTGTCAAAGGGGATTGTCCGGAAGTGTTCCATCCGTGCTAATTTCAGCGGCAGACTTCCAGTGTTGTGGATCATCCGCGCCCACACCAGCATCGCCTGAAACGCAGGATCAAGCGTGTAGGGATTGAACGGTCGGGTCTGGAACTGCCCGCATTCGGCATCGGACCACACGGGCATCCGGCATTGGGCGAGCAGGTGTTGCTCGGTCAGTTCTGCAATTTGCTGGATGCCCTGAAACTTGGGACCGTGGAAGAGGGTCCCGTTTTGATAGGGGTTGTCAGTGATCGGTGTTCGGTGTTCGGCTTTCAGGTGGCTAACTGGTGAATCCGGGGTGGCTTTGCTGAGGTGCACGCGGGTGCGATAGTGTGGACGCGGGAGCTTGCCGCCGGAACTGGTGATCTTTGCCTCTATCACTGTGTGGAGTCCGGATTCGCGTTCAACTTCCTCCAAATCAAGCTGGTAGCCGTCTGCGAGCGTGTCATCAAAGACGATGCCTTTCAGCACCTGAAAATCCTCACACGCGGCGAAGCGGTATCCGGGAGCCAACTGCTCGGCGGCTTCGGCCATCCAAGCCAACGCACAGACCGCTGGAACTACGGCGTGTCCGCCAATCGTGTGGTCAATGAGCGTGGGATTTTGTGCGAGGGACAGCGTTCGTGTGGTCCGGCGAGTCCATTTGACCTCCGGAGGTGGCTCGTACTGCACGGCCAGCGAGTTCCCAATAAGTAGGAGTGGCCCATGCCCGCGACCTTCCGCCATTGCGAAATCCGCGAAAATCCGCGCACCCTCTGCAGCCGGAATCACCTCAACCCCACGTTCCTCGAACATGCGTTTGAGTTCCGGTGTAACCATGCCGCCTTCCCATGGTCCCCAGTTGTAGGAAACCACGCGGCAGTTGGGATGTGCTTGGGCAAACGTGAGCGCAGTGCCGTTGAGGATTTCGTTGCCGATGGCGTAATCGGACTGTCCGCCGTTGCCGTAGAATCCGGCGGCGGACGAGAACAGCAGCAAGTGCGAAAGCTGCTCCGGATCAGCTGCGTCCAGCAGAGCTTGGAGTCCGTGGGCCTTGGTGCCGACGACCGCGTCGAAATCCTCCGGAGTTTTCTTCTCAATCAGCTTGTCCGCCAAAACGCCTGCCCCGTGGACCACGCCCGTGATGGCACCATGCTGCTGAACGTGTGGGGCTATGGCATCACGCAACTCGTCCGCATTGGTGGCATCCGCACTGGCATAAACTCCGATGCTGCCGGAATCCTGTAGCTGTTGCAGGGTGGTCCGGATGGCGCGGTTCGCATCAATGCGTTCCACGAGTTGCCGCACTTTCACCGGAGTCGGTTTTTCTCCGGCGGCTTGCAAGGCTTGCATCGCGGCTTGTCGAAGCCCCGCCTCTGCTGTGATTCCATCGGCCCAGTCCGGCTCGTCCTCCAACGGGGAGCGCCCAGCCAGCAGGAAGGTTCCGGGGTGGCGTCGGGCGAGTTCCAGCACACAAGCGGCGGTCACCCCCCGTGCGCCACCGCTCACGAGCCAGACGGGTTTTTCTGGAAAGTCGTCTGCTTCGGAGGAGTGGACCGTGTCCGAGACTTCCGGGAGAAACGCCACGCGCCCTTGCGGACTCCAGCCGATTTCCTGTGTCTGTCCATCCGGATCGGCCAGTTCAGCAGCCAGTCGTTGCGCGGCTTCCTCTGCACTCAACTCCGATGCGAAGTCCACAGTGCGGCAGAAGGTGCTAGGCCATTCGATTTGCAGGGTTTTGGTCAGTCCGGAAAGTCCTCCGGCGACTGCGTTGATTCCAGTTGCCGTTCCGGTGGTCCCCAATTGCCCGTCCTGACGGACCACACAAACGAAGTGCCGTCGTCCAGAATCTGTTGGGACGGTGAGTTTGTGCTGAAGATGTTTGGCGAGCAAAAAGACGTGACGCACCAAGGCGTTGGCTCCAGAATCGAGACTCAACATCGGCGATTTGGAATCGTTTGGATGCAGGTGCAGGAAACCTCCAAGCGCATCGACTTGGGTCAGTGTGGACGCAATCGCCGATTCAGCGAGTGATTCCGGCGCAAGGATTTTGCAGTTGGCGGGCAACTCTGGGCGCACCCCGATGACCAGATTTGGAGTTCGCCACAGCACCACGCTCCAGCCTGCTTCCTGAAGTTGCGTGGCAACCGCAGGAGTCAGCACGGTGCCGTCATCGGTGAGCAGGCAGGTTGGGGTGTCCGGAAGCGTGCATTCAAGGCGATCCGGCTCAGGCAGGGTGAGCAGGCGGGGACGACTGACTGTGACTTGGTAGGTCGACTCAGGTGCTAAAGGTTTTTTTTTTCCGCCGTTGCCGTGGATTCGGCCAGCGCCGCCGTCGGAAGTCCGGGCAGTTCGGTGGCGAGGCGGTCAATGATTTGCTGGAGGGTGCGCAGTTCGCCAAGCTCGCTGTTGCTGAGTTGCGGAAGCACCGGGAATTTCTCCTGCACCGACCACATGATCTCAACGCGCTTGATGGAATCAACGCCGAGGTCGACTTCGAGGTCCATGCCGAGTTCAAGCATGTCGGTGGGGTAGCCAGTTTTTTCCGTGATGATCGCCAGCAGGCTACTGCTCAACGTTTCAACATCCGGCTGGAAAACGGTGTGTCCGTTGCTGCTGACCTCCCCGGAACCATTGGTGGCGGTCTCTCCCTCGCCGATTGGGGTTTTCGACAGGTTGGCGTGCAGATGGTCTGTGATCTGCTGGAGGGTGCGCAGTTCTGCGACTTCAGCGTTGTTGATCGGGGGCAGTTCTGGAAATTTCTCCTGAATCGCCCACATGATCTCAACACGCTTGATGGAGTCCACGCCAAGGTCGGCTTCCAACTCCATGCCCATTTCCAGCATCTCAACGGGATAACCCGTTTTCTCGCTGATCACGGCCCGCAAGACTTCGGCGGGATCGCTGCTGCCAGAGCCATTGGTTGCCGGAACCGAAGCTGGAGCGGTTGGCGTTGCTGCTGGAGCGGCACCGATTTCCGGAAGTTGATTTTTGAGATAATCGGTGATCTGCGCGAGGGTACGCAATTCACCAAGTTCCTCGCCCCGGATGGTCGGCAACTCGGGCATCTGGTCTTGGAGGGTTCCAAGGATTTCAACGCGCTTGATGGAATCGACACCAAGGTCGGCTTCAAGATCCATCCCGGATTCCAGCATTTCGCGGGGGTATCCGGTTTTCTCAGCCACCACGCTCAACAACATGGACTCCACGTCTTGTGCAGATGCGGCTGGAGCCGCAGCGGCCGTAGGTGCAGGTTCCGGGGTTGGAGTAGCAAGCGCAACCACCGGAGGTGTCACGGGAGCCGCAGCGGCCGCAACTTGCGGTGCCGGAATCGTTGGTTGCAGCATCACCGGAGGCGCAACCACCGGAGCCACAGGCATGAGTTGCGGCTGTGGGGCAGAGATGGCAACGGGAGCCGCAACAGGAGCAACAGGGGCAGTTCCAGTGATGGCCCGCATCTGCTCGGCCTGTTGCTGGAGGTATTGCTCATGCACGCGCAGGGTTTCGCCCTGATGCGCGTGGAACCACTGCATGCTCTGTGACACCGGTTCCGGGATCGCCTGTCCTTGCGAGACGAGTTGGAACTGCTGCTGAAGCAGTTGCAGCACTGTCCGGGAATACTCGCCCTGCTGTTGCAGATACTGCTGATGAACCTGAAGGACGGATTGCTGATACTGGTAAATCCCAGCGATGTCCACTCCGGAAGCTGCAACAGAGGGGGAGGTTGTAGGCATTGTTGGTTGAGTCATGGAAACCGGACTGGGTGAAACCCTTGGGGCCGCACTGCCGGGGGGTGTGGCAACGGTCGCAGGTTTGGATTGCACCGGAGCAGCGGCCAGGGAACTGGGCAGGGGCGTGGAACTTCCGGGGATGGCATTCAGGGTCTCCGGGGCCCTGTTGGAACCTGAGCCGGATTTGATCTGGAAGCCGTCGTTCATGGCGTTCTCGTAACCCTTGCGGGTGGCCTCGCTGACGTAGTTCGCTCCACTCATGCGCAGGGTCAGCGGCGAACACTTGCGTTCGGGCCTGGGGCGTTCCCATCCGTAAGGATCATAACCCTGCAAGGGCAAGCCGAGGACGCACAATTGCGCGACCGCCTGCCGGAATTGCCGGTCACTGTCCCTCTTTGGACTGTCGTTGAGTGCAACAGCGGTGAAATCCTTGCCGGACAAAACGGCTTCGGTCAACTTGGTGAGAATGTTCTTCGGGCCGAATTCAACAAAAATCCGACCTCCGGCTTCATGGATATTTTCGATCTCCTCGCGGAACAGCACGGAATTGAGGATGTGTTCCTCCAATTGCTGCTGGATCGCCTTGGGATCATCGGGGTACGCTTTGGCGGTCGTGTTCGAGAAGACCGGAATTTGCGGTTTCTGGAATTTCACGGCGCGGATGGCTTTGGCAAAAGGCTTTTGTGCGTGACCAACGAGCGGAGTGTGAAAGGCGGCCGAAACGGGCAGCAGCACGGCATTGTATTTTTTCGCCTTGAGTGCCGCATGAGCGTCCTGCACCACAGCTTTGGGGCCAGCGACAACCATCTGTTTAGGTGAATTGAGATTCGCCACCACCACATCCGGAAATTCCCTGAGGTCGTCTTTGAGCTTTTCGAGCTTGCCCATCACCGCCATCATCGTGCCTGCATCAAAGTCCGGATCGTCAGGAGCCTTCATCGCCTGTCCACGGGCATAGGCGAGTGTGTAGTAGTCCGCTTCGGAAATCACACCTCCAGCCCAGAGTGCGGTCAGTTCCCCAAAGCTGTGTCCTGCAGTGAAATCCGCTTGGAACCCGGCGGCTTTCAGGAGTTTGAAGAGTCCTGCACTGAATCCGCCAAGGGACGGTTGCGCGTGTTGAGTGAGTTGCAGGGCGGACTCCTGTGCCTGTTTGGTGTCATCATCAAACGCAGGAGGCGGAAAGACGATCTGTGAGAGCGGCGTTTGTCCGGAATCCTGAAACCGCGTGTTGATTTGGCCATAAGGCTCCAGCAGCGGCGGGAAGTTCAGGAAGAGTTCGCGCCCCATGTTGAGGTACTGCGAACCCTGTCCGGAGAAGAGCGCGACCACCTTGCCCTTGGGGTCCATGCCCTGCTTGCGGAAAGCAATGCCCTTGAGTGACCACGCCTCATCCTCCGGTTTTTTCTTGAAGGTGGCCAGTGCGGTTTGCAGAGTTGCTGTGGTATCCGTTGCATTCTCAGCAACAAAACCAAGCCGTGCGTGGTCCTGTGCAGGTGGTTGCTCAACAGAGGTTTTGGCCAACTCCCGGAATACTTGTTCCCCCTCGTCACCACCGAGGCGTCCGGCCAACTCTTGACAGAGTGCCTTCAGCGCCTCCGGGGATTCTGCGGCGATCAGCACCAGCTTGGGCGTCTGCTGCATCCGGAAAGCTTGGGTTTGTGCGGTTTGGTATTCCTCCAGTACAAAATGGAAATTGGTGCCGCCGAACCCGAAGGAACTCACGCCCGCACGACGTGGAACGCCGTTGGCGATCCACGGGCGGGTTTCACTGTTGAGGTAGAGCGGAGAGTTGGCAACGTCGAGCTTGGGGTTGGGCTGCTCCAAGTTGATGAGCGGGGGCAACACCTTGTGGTGCAGTGCAAGTGCCATTTTGATGAGTCCGGCGGCTCCGGCGGTGGCCTTGGTGTGTCCGATCTGCGACTTGACGCTGCCAAGCGCGACCGATTGTGCAGGCACATCGGCTGCAGAGTAAACCTCGCAGAGTCCCTCGAATTCCGTGACGTCCCCGGCAGCGGTGCCAGTGCCGTGACCCTCGATGAGGCCAATACTGCCCGGCTCGACTCCGGCATCCTCGTAGGCGCGGCGCAGGCAGCGGGCCTGTCCAGAGGCACGGGGGGCGTAGATGCTTTTGAAACGCCCGTCGCTGGAAGAACCGATGCCCTTGAGCACAGCGTAGATTTGATCCCCGTCGCGCTCTGCGTCCACGAGTCGTTTGAGGACGACCATACCCAAGCCTTCGCCGATCAGGATGCCCTTGGATTCGGCATCGAAGGGACGCACACGGTCATCCTTGGTGAACGCGGGCGTTTTGCTGAAGCACATGTACATGAACGGGGAGTTGTCCGTATCGACACCACCCGTGATCATCATGTCTGCGCGTCCATCCACAAGGTCGTTGACCGACATCTTCATCGCGGCAAGTGAGCTTCCGCAGGCAGCATCGACCGTGCAATTGGTGCCACCAAGGTCAAGACGGTTGGCGATGCGCCCGGCGATGACGTTTCCCAACAGTCCCGGAAACGAAGCCTCCTCCCACTTCACATACGCGGCCTTGAGCTTTTCCACCACCTTTGTGGTTTCGTCCTCGGAAAGTCCGGACTTGCGCAGCACCTGCTCCCAGATCGGATACTGGAGTCGCGAGTTGAGCGATCCCAGCAGCTTCATCCCGGCGGTCACGCCAAGGATCACGCCCGTGCGTTCGCGGAGGGTATCGGCAGCCTCTGCGTATCCGGCGTCTTCCAATGCGGTGCGGGCGACAAGCAATCCCAGCAGTTGCGAGGAATCGGTCTGCTCCAGCAGGTTGGGGGGGATGCCGAATTCCATCGGATCGAAGTCCACTTCCGGAATGAACCCGCCGCGCTGGCTGTAAGTCTTGTCGGAGGCACTGGCATCCTCATCGTAGTAATCCGCGATCTCCCAGTGCGACTCCGGAACCTCAATGATACTGTCCACCTTCTTGAGGATGTTGTCCCAGTAGTGCTCCAGGTCCGGAGCACCGGGGAACAGAGCCGCCATGCCAACGATCGCAATGGGGCAATCGGCGAGGCGTCGCGGTGTCGGGGTGTTGTCAGGCATGGGTGCGGTCGTCCGGAAATTCCGGTTTCAGCGTGAGGGCTGAGTGCGGCGAGAGGTGCGGAAACGGGACAAAAATGGGGAGACAATTCATTCTGGAATGATACCGAAATGCTCATGAGGACTCAAGCGCTTTGTCCTGAAACGCAACGGGGTTGCAGATGCTCGGATTGCACTGGCGGGATTCTTGAATGTCGCCCCGCACAGCAGTTTTGAAACTCCCACCAGAAAAAAAATGCAAGTTTCCTCCCAAAAGACCGCCACGCCCGTGACGCCCAACGCCACGAAGTCGGCGGACTCCAAGCCGGACGCGGAGCAGGCCAAGCCGGACGCTGGGAAGTCCCCCCCTGCCAAGGACACGAAAACCTCCGTGAACCCAAAGCAATTCGAGCAGGAAACCTCGGAGTCGGTGCAGCGCGAGGGCAAGCGCATGGCAGAAATGTCGCCGCAGATCGGCAAGAAGAAAATGCCGCGTGACGCAGAGTCGAACAACATCCGCTCTCCGGAATCGCATGGTGAGACGATGACCATCCGCCGCTCCTACGGCATGATCGTCTCCAGCTACGAAAACGTCGCCCGCAAGCAGTTGTTGGAGTCCGAGGCCGCAGAGCAGTTTGGAAACGCCGTTCACACCCGCATCCGTGAACTCACCAACGAAACCCGCAAGCAGATCGAGGAACTCCCGGAGTACCAGCGTCTTGATCTCGACAACATTGAAGAACTGGGCGAAGAGGTTGCCGACCTCATGCGCGACGAGGACGATCAACTCAAGGCGTTTGCCCTCCTCAAACAACCCCAGTTCGCCCGCCTGATGGAATCCACCGAATCCGTCCACCGCTCTTTTGCGAAGATGATGGAGGATCAGGGCGAGGAACGCCTGCTCTTCGGGGCAATGGAGATGATCAGCCAACTCGGCGGCCTCGTCGGCCTGCAAGAGGAAACCCAGCAGATCGAACAGCAGGGTAGCCGCATCAACATCAAGGCGTGAGACTGGCATAGCCCGATCACGGCACCTTCCTTCTGCTGGAAACCTGCGCCCAGCCGCCTGTCAATCAAGTTTGTGGGGTGTCTCTCATTCCTGCCATATGTTTATCAGACCTGCGACTTTTGGAGTTTAAGTTCAAATTTCCCGTTTGATCTCTTCGACACGGTTTTGCAGATCAGGAGACTTGCCGATTTTTTGTCTCAGCTGATGGATTCTCGCACTGATCGTCGAATTATCTTGATTGAGCTTGTTTGCTGACTCTCTGATTGTTGCCGACTTCTTGTCGAAAGCAATCCTTCCAACCACGACCCGCGCTTCTATAAAATTATCCGGTTTAGGACACCTTGATGAGAAATCGGTCCAGCAGGCGATCGGGAAGGATACGGGTGAGGACTGCAAACAGGTAAGTCGGGAAGGTGACAGGATAGCGGATTTTCGGCATTGGACTGTCAATGGCGTGGATCACCCGCTTCGTCACGGCAGAAGCAGGTAGTGTGAACGCCTGGGCCGGACCTTCCTTGCGGAGCCGTGCCAGTGTCTTTTCGTAGTGACCGCGGTGCACGCTGGTCTCCCAATTGATGTTTTCCTCAAACGCCTTGAGGCTGTTCCGACGCATGTTCGTGAGGATCGGTCCGGGTTCGATGAGGATGACATGAATGCCTGTGCCCTCCAACTCCAGGCGCAATGTGTCCGTGAGTCCCTCCAAGGCGTACTTGGTGGCAACGTAGGCACCCCGATGCTTGAGCGCAATGAAGCCAAGAATAGAACTGTTCTGGATGATTCGGCCGCTCCCCTGCTCGCGCATGACTCGAACCACGAGGGTTGTCAACTCATGCCATCCGAAGAGATTAATCTCGAACTGCTTCCTCAGGGTATCGCGGGTAAGGTCTTCCACGGCACCGGGCTGGGCATAGGCCCCGTTGTTGAAGAGGACGTCCATCCGTCCTCCGGTGTGTTCCAGCGTTTGATTGAACGCACTCTGGATGGAATCCGAATCCGCAAGGTCGAGCAGGAACGACGTGAAACCCTCGTCCCGAAGTCGATCCACATCCTGTGGCTGACGAGCAGTGGCAATGACAGTGTGTCCACGTTGCTTGAGTTTGACTGCTGTGTCATAGCCAATGCCGGTGGAGCATCCGGTAATAAAGATGTTGCTTGACGTGGACATATGCGTCTGTGTTGGCTCAGGGTTTTGACAAGCTCTTGGAGCATCCGGAAGGAGCCGGGGAAACATAATATTATCAAAATTTTATAGAAACACAATACACTCAACAGGACTTACGCAAAAAACTGGGGTTGTTTTTAAAATCACTAATGATTTCAAAGAATTAATGGATTTGAGGCATTTTTGATTAAGTAGTGCTTGGCCGAAAAATACTCAAATCACTGATATTAAATGACATTTCTTCAATTTCACAGGATGAAGATTTGTTTGATACCGTGTTCAGATGGCCAAAATCAGCAAAAAATGGGATTTTTGATGAGTTTCCCCAAAATCTTCGCTTCTTTAAAATAAGTGAATGCCATTAAA
>PBTB01000149.1 GCA_002726945.1 Deltaproteobacteria bacterium
AGGGCGGGAATTTTCTCCTTGTGACCAACAAACACCCCGGCATGAAGCAGGAAGCCTCGCTGTCCTTTGATGCAACGGTCAGCGCTGTGGAGCAGATGGAGAAGAAGACGGGAAAGTGGAAGGCAATACCGCTTGCTGCCGGGAGCGAAAGGCGAACCGCCAAACTGCACCTTGCTCCTGGCGACGGCGAACTGTTGAAGGTTGCGCGCATCGCCAGGCAATAGGCAAGATGCGCCAGTTATCGATTTAGGTGACGCACAGTGGAGGTTGGGCTGCAATGGGAAGCCTGCTGGGTCTGCTGATGCGTCGACTCCAGAAGGAGCACGTCACCAAGAAGCGGAGGAAGTGAGGTCAGACACGCTTCTTATCGAGTTAGTGCCGCGCTCACCGGGGGCCAGGGGGCAGGTGTGTAAGCAGAAATCGCGTCATAAGCATCCGCAGGTGTAGAGACGTGCCCTTGCCCCTTGAAATGCCGTGGTCGCGGTTGGGGTAAGCAAAATAGTCGAACTGTTTGCCCAGCTCGATGAGTCGATCCACCAACCCCTCGGTTATCTCAAGATGTGTATTGGTCTCTCCGGTTCCGTGGATGATGAGGAGGTCTCCCTTGAGGCCTTCGGCAAAGTTGATCGGAGCGGACTTCCGATAGCCCTCCGCGTTTTCCTCAAGGGTTCGCATGAAAATCTCCTGAAACCACGCATTGTAGAGATGCGGCTGCGGCTTGGGCGCCACGGCGATTCCCATGTGATAGACATCCGGCTTGCGGAACATGGCGTTCAGCGTGTTCGAGCCTCCGCCGCTCCAGCCCCAGATTCCGACCCGGGAAAGGTCGACATAATTCCGGAGGCGACCCAATTCCTTAAGACCCGCGGCCTGATCATCGGTGGAAAGAATGCCGAGGGTTGGGAACTCCGCCTTGCGCCACGAAATTCCCTTCGGTGCCGGGGTGCCGCGGCTGTCCATGCACACCACGAGATAACCAAGATCGGCAATCACGCGATGGAAGCTGGTTTGACGGCCGCGCCACTTGTCCAGCACTTCCTGTGCGTAGGGCTCACTATACACATACACAAAGACAGGATACTTCCGGGATGGATCGAAGTCGCGCGGTTTGATCATGTAGGAGTCCATGACCACGCCACCGCCAATCTCCAGTTGAATAAACTCAGTTGGCCGAGTGATCCATGGCTTCATTTTGTCACCCAGTTTCCTGTTGCTTTCGAGCGTTCGGACCACCTTGTGATCTGGCAGGCGCACAAGTTCAGTGAGCGGCGCGGTATCAAACGTCGAATAGGTATGGAAGGCCCACTTGGCGTTTGGAGAAAAGTCGTAGTAGTGCGTGCCGGGCTGATCCGCGGGAGTGATCCGTTCGGCTTTCCCGCTTCCGTCCAGCCGCGTCCGATAGAGATGCTTCTGAGTTCCGTTGTGGGGCGAGGCGTAATAGTAGTACCAACCTCCCGCTTCATCCACGAGAGCCAGCGCAATGATGTCAACACCCTCGGGTGTCAGAACCGCTTCCTCTTTTCCATTGCGCGAATAGACATAGGCTCGCCGCCAGCCGTCTCGATCGCTCATGACGATGAATGCGCCATGGTCGCGAATCCACTCCGGCCCGGCGTCGGTTTCGTAAGCCCCAGCGACCCAGGCGGGATCGGATTCTTCGTAGATGCTGCTGATGGCGCCGGTGCGGATATCGGCCATGAGATATTCCCGTTTATCGCGGCCGCGGCTCAGTTTTTCCACGAATAGCTCATGGGAATTGCCGGCCCAACCAAGCTTCCCCAGGTAACAACCTTCTGTCGGCTGAGGAAAGGAGAGCCAGCGGATCGCCTTTCCCCCGGCATCGACCACGCCGATCCGCGATTTATTGATGGTCTCGCCGACCCTCGCAAAGCGCCTCTGTCTGACTTCCGGATACGACGGATCGTTCGGCACAAGCGTCGCTCTAAACGGCACCCCGGAAGTGTCGCTCTCCATGAAGGCAATCCACTTGCTATCGGGACTCCAGATCGCACGACCATTGGTAATCGCCTCTTCAACCGCGTTCTTGGTGAGAGGAATCGTCCGGTCGTTTTCCAGCTCGCGCACGTACAGGTTTCCCCCCTCGGAATAGACCGCAAGACGGCCGTTGGGGGACGTATTGACTCGACCCGATCTTCGGTTGCGGCGGTCCGGTGCTCTGGGAGGTCCATTCAAGACCGTGCGTTTGCCGGTGGCGGCCTCATAACGTGCCTGCACCCATCGGTTCGACTTGGGATCCGGCTCAGTCACCGTGTAACCTGAACCATCGGGGAGCCAAACTCCCCGAAAGGACCTGGCTTCGCCATCGAACTCTCCTGTCTCATAAATCGCCCGGAATCGCCTCTCGACTTTTTCAAGCAACTTCTCCGTGGAATCCTGCCCGTCGCCGTCAGGCGCAGCGACGCCACCGGCAATACAGAAGCACGCAAAACTGGCAACCACCATACTCGTGTTCATTGTTCCTTACTTCCCTGAAGTTTATATTTTCCTTCGCAGCATCGTCGAAGGGTAGCAATTGACGAGCAAATTTCCGGTCACCCGTGGCCAGTTCCAACCTCTCCTGATCTCACAACCTCCGAACCGAATTGCTCTAAACTAAACTACGGGTTCAGGACTCGCAGGTTGAGGAAGTCGCATCAGAGGTCATGGGCGGCGTGCCGAGCCTTCTTCGGGATAAGATCGTGGTAGTGGGGGCGAAACCCGGAATCACGGGGGAGGAATTGGGCCTCGATCTGTTTTCCACTCCTTTTCATCGTCTTGACGCACGGGGTGACCTGCCACTGATGAGCGGGGTGGAGATCCAGGCGAACGGGCTCATCAATCTTCTGCGGCAAAACTGGCTGGTTCGCTCAAGCAGCCGGTTCGACACCTTCCTGGTGGTCCTCTCCGGGGTGCTCGCTGGCTTTTTCTTTGCCTGGTTGCGTCCTCTGCGCGCGATGATCGTGGCCTTGCTTTGCGTGGGGGCCCTGGTTGCGGCCGGTATTCTCGTCATGACCCAAAGCAATATGTGGTTTCCATGGAGCGTGGTTGCTTTCCTCCAGATTCCGGTCGCCCTTGGATGGGGATCGGGATCGCGCTACTACATCGAGCGTTTCTTCAGGGTCAAACTTGGGAAAGAACAACAGCAATTGAAGGATGCGTTTGAGAAATACCTTTCCCCGCAGATGCTCGACAAGCTTTCCGAGGATGGATTCAAGATGAAGTTTGGAGGCGAGAAGGTGGAGGCGGCAATGATGTTCACCGATCTCGAATCATTCACGAACATGTGCGAGCGGGTGGGCGATGCGGAACGAATTGTGGAAGCGCTGAGTGACTATTTCGAGCGGACGACCGGGCATATTTTCGATCACGACGGTGTGGTGATTAAATTCATCGGCGATGCGATCTTCGCTGCCTGGGGGGCACCGATTCTCGATCCCCTGGCACCGCTTAAGGCGGCACGGGGTGCGTGGCATCTATCCCAGGATGACTCCCTGGTGGTTGAAGGGGTGAATTTGAAAACAAGGATCGGGGTGCATTTTGGCGAAGTTGTTGCTGGAAACATCGGCAGCCGGAAGAGGGTGGACTACACGATGATCGGGGATGCGGTGAACCTTGCTGCACGTCTGGAAGGTCTGAACAAAATGTTCGGGACTCGGATCCTGATCAGCGAAGATGTTGAGAGCCGGTTGGGTGGTGAATTCCATACCAGAAAATTGGGAAGGTT
Organism: Deltaproteobacteria bacterium; assembly: GCA_002726945.1. Lineage (GTDB taxonomy): Bacteria > SAR324 > SAR324 > SAR324 > NAC60-12 > UBA8110. Next base: position 3,725 of record PBTB01000149.1, read on the forward strand.
CCGGGTCAAGGGGCGGAAGGAACCGACGGCGGTTTTTGAACTGGTCGGGCCGGTTGCGGAGATCGACGAACCAAAGTGGGGAGAGGTTTATGCAAAGGGAGTTGCCGCCCTGGAAGGCGACGATTTCGAGGAAGCTCGCCAGTGTTTTGAGGAAGTGGACGGCATGAGGGGGAGCGATGGAGACGGGCCGTCGAGGTTCTTCCTCCATCTGCTTGAACGGGGTGAACCGATCCATCAGGGTGTTTACGACATGACAGAGAAATAGGATGATTCTCCACCTTGTCACAGATACAGCAGTCTTGGAGACGAGGGTCATGGCACTGGTTCGTTTCCCTGAATTCCCATGCTAAAGCGTATATTGATCTGTGCTTCCATCGCGTTCTGCATCGGTTTCGCGGTGTATCTGTTCAAATTGCAGGACGACCGTGGATCCATGGTGAAGGGAGAAGGCGGAGAGTGTGGGCTTGAAGGAACTCCGGTGGCTGAGCTGAAATGGAATCGGGAAATTGAGGAAGTCCCGGGCAAGGAATCGCTGGCTTCGCTAAGGGAAAAACTTCTTGCCAGACCAAGCTCTGAAGCTGTTGCTGAAATCGAGGGATTTCTCCGTAAAGGAAAGGACAGGAAAACGGATCTGAACCTCAAGATCGGGAAGGGGGGCAAGATCGAAGGCTGGCCGACCCTGCGGGTGTTTCTCCTGGATCTGCTTCTTGAGATCGACCCCGGGTCGGCAGCTCGAATTAGCAGGGAGATCCTGAGGTCCGAAACGTCTGCAGACGAGTGGGCGATCGCACTAAGGAACGTGGCGAAAGGTGAGCGCTTAGAAGGAAACAGGGACTACCTGCGAACAAGAACCGAAGATCTGATCACCAATCCCGAGTGGCAGGCACAACCATCCGTGGGATATTTGAATGCATTTGATGTTCTGGTTTATACCGGGGCTACGGAGAGTTTGCCGCTGCTCTCTGGATTGATCCAACGGAAAGATCGTCACGATCTGGCCCACGCAAGTTTTCTTACAATGGACCGACTGGTGCAGCGCCAACCGATAGATATGTTGACTCGATTGAAAGCTGACCGAGCCCTTCAGCAAAGCAGACCCGAAATGACGGCGCAGCAGTTTGCCCGGGCTGATCTTCGTGACACCTCACAACAGGCAATTGTGAAATCGTGGCTGCTCGATCCCTCCCGCACCTCGACGGAGCTTCAGAATTTCGCCGCTATCTATCCCAACAATAACAAGTTGATTTCACACAACATGCTTACTTCCCAAGAGCGGGTTTCCGGAACGGATTTGAATGCCCATGATCGGGAAGTCCTGGAAGTCATTCGAGACTGGAGAACGGATCCCGCATTCGAATCACGATCCCAGTATCTTGAGGTCATGGATAGACGTGTTTCCCAATTCGTGGAGAGTGCGGATGGCTCTTCCCGGTGAGGATTGCCAGGAAATCGCATTGCCCGCCCTGAATTCATGGGACTCCAGGAGTCGGGGCAGGTGGGAGTGCAAAATTGCTTCCCTTCAATTTGATTGGACAATCGAGGAACAATTGGAATTCGTTGACGATAATCCTCCGGGAGAGCAGGGGCTGTATCGGATCAGAGCAATACAACAACCGTGATTTTTTGAACACGCGTCCTCTTGTCTCTAGAAATCCATGAAGATGAAACCGAGAGGAAGCTGTGAATAGGATGGGCAAAATTCTTGACGCATTTGGTGAAGATTTTTGCAAAAATGAAGTTCGATTATTTTCGACAAAACATACAAGGTCCGTAAAGGAATACGTCTAGTAGGAAGACAAAAAATCTGAAACATAGAGCCATGAGCACGAAAGAAAATGAGCTGCCAGACCAAGGATTCTTGGAAAGTTTGACGAATGAAGAGCGGGAAATTTTGCGGGAACTTGGGGAGGAGTTAACCTTCAGCGAAGGAGAGACAGTTATTCAGGAGGCTGCTTCACAGGATCATCTTTACGTCTTGCTCAATGGTCGATGCAAGGTGCTGCAGAAACATGTCGCGCCAACTGTGACCGCCTGGTTGGAGGAAGGAGAGTCTTTTGGTGAAGTCAATTTGTTCGATTTGGAAGGGGCTGGGGCAAGCGCATCGGTCCGCGCTGCCGAGAGTATAGTTGTTTGGCGTATTGACCGTAATGGACTGAATACATTTATCGGGAGCCATCCGGATGCAAGTTTACGGCTAACGATTGGGCTCTCGACCCTTCTTTCGAAACGTCTTCGTTCGGTGAACGAACTTGTTAAAGAGATGTCGGTTTGGACCCGGGCTTAGCCGAATACGTTAGAGAAAGAAACTATGGTGGAATTGTCCCAATTTGGTTGGGGCGGAGTATTTCTTGCCCTGCTGAGGTCGGCGTTCGGTTCAATCGTGTAGCTTTGGCCGTTGACCGTGATGGTTCAGATCAAGATCGCCCGGCAGCTCCGGGATGACACAGGCTGGAGGGAAGTCCCTCAACGGGACGCCTGTGAAGGAACTGCTGGCTAAGTGCGCTTCGCTACCCGGATTGACACTTTCATGAGATTATTCCAACTCGCCCGGGACGGCCCTGGCACGCGGAGGGTGGGGGGATCAGGCTTTGATGTGACGTTTTCGCCCGACTGGTTTACCCTTTCAGGCCATGCAACAGGCGTCATTTGGGTGCATTTCCCCCGGGCCTCCCTACGAACCCGGCCTGTAAAAGCGGTTTGCTAGCAGTAGTTGGTGGTTTGCGGGTCGGGGTGCGTTATGACAGCCCAAGCCACTTGGCCCAGGGAATCCGGGAGAGGATGAGCAGCAGCGAGATGGTATACAGGATGAAGTTCGTCTTGTGGGCTGAGTTGGAGTCGATTCTTTTTGTCTTGATCCGGGCGACCGTGATTAGCACCGCGGCGATTAGCATCACCATCGGATGCTCGAGGGCGTAGAGGCGGAGGGTGGAGTCTTTCATGGCTTGGCCAAAGTCGTTTAATGCTGCTTGCGTCATCGGACTCTTAAAATACAAGACCAAGCCGAACGTGAACTGTGTGTGAAGGGCGATCAGGGAGGCCAGGCCCAGTTTTTTGTCACGTGCCGTGGAGTCCCGTCCCGACAACCACCCCCATAAAGAGTTGAACGTAAACAGTGTGACGAGGAGCAGGACGGCGTATGCCAGATAATGATGCAGTGTGTACATTTTTTGTGTTTCGGGTTTGTGACCGGTGAACGTTTTTACTTGGCGGGATAACGGGAAGCCAAATCAATTGTCATTTTGTTTTTCCTCAATTCGGTTTTTTGAGTGGAAATTGCGGGTCATTTTTTCCAGAGTGCGCAGCCAAAGCGGAGGCCTCAGGCAGGGGATAAAATCGAGACTTTCGCCGCCTGCTTGGAGGAAGGGGCCTTTGCTCTCATGCCGATTTGCTCAACGCTCTCAAGGCAGTCGCCGACGAAGGCGGGGCAGACAACCAGCATGCGTCTGACTTCCTGCTTGGCCAAGCGGGGCAATTCCAAGTCGGTGTAAGGCTTGAGCCAAGGCTACACCCCCCCCACCTTCCCCGGGTCCTGGGAAGCCTGCAGACTCACCAGACCGGTGGGCGGCCACATCACAGCGGGAAAAAATGTAAAGAGCCCGCGAATCCAGGCGGTCAACACGGGGTCTACTGCTTCAAATGCGAACTCAAGTTCGTGTTTGAGCGTGAACGAAACAAGGGTGGCTGCAATTTGTGGTCCTAGGACCATAAGTGACCTTTTGGACAAAGCTGCAGGGGTGCGGCTTCGCGGTGGTCGATAGCTCAAAGTGTCAGCACGTGCTGACAATTCAAAAAGGGCTGGTTAAGACGGCGGGCGCTGGATCTTCTCGACGATCGTTCCACCAGTGCGATCGGTCAAAATTCGAACCCGATCCTCTGGTCGAAGATCTCGAATCCCGCGCGCTCGCTGGAGCACGGTGATCCGTCCATCATTATCCTTCCTGATCCGGAGTTCAAAAGCAGTCTTCCCCTCCAGGTTCTCACCAACCCCACCCAGCAAAGCCCCGATGATCGCGCCTTCAAATGCCGCCCCTTCATCAGCCCCGATCAGAGCCCCGGCAATGACGCCACCCACAACACCGTCACCATCGTCCGGAGAATCATTGTAGATGATTTTCTTGATATGGGTCACCGTGCCAAACTCCTCCTCGTAGGACTTTTGCAGTTGTAACGAGGTGGCGGGAGTGGTTGCTGTTTGACAACCTGCTGTCAGCAGGACGCTGGCTAGCGCGAGAATGGTTGCGATCTGGTTCATGGCTCCCAAGGCCTATCAGATTCCAGGCGCAGGGGGCAAAGGGATTCGGGGGGCTTGTGGTTGCCTGGGCTGGCGTGGTAGGACTTGGGGATATGAGAACGATCCTTGCGCTCATCCTCGCCTGCACGTTTGAGCCCACCCTGTCGGCCCAAGATCCAACGATTCGCCCCTTCCGGATCGAGGTCGCCGAGAAGGCCCTTGCGGACTTGCACCCTCGTCTCTCCGCTACCCGCTGGCCTGACCAGATTCCCAACACAAAGTGGCAATATGGAACAGATCTCGCCACCCTCCGTGACCTGGTTCACCACTGGGAAGAAGGCTACAACTGGCGCGCCCGCGAGAAGCGGCTAAATACCTTGTCACAGTTCAAAACCGTCCTCGACGGTATCGATCTGCACTTCGTTCACGTGCGCTCGCCGCACTCAAAAGCAACCCCTCTCGTTTTGGTGCACGGTTGGCCGGGGAGCGCTTTTGAATTCCAAAAGATCATCCCCATGTTGACTCAGCCGGAGAAGCACGGAGGCAAGGCCGCCGACGCCTTCCATGTGGTCTGCCCCTCTCTTCCCGGTTTCGCATTCTCCAGCGCGCCCGTGGAGCCGGGCTGGAGCAACGACCACAGCGCGGAAGTGGTTGCCAAGCTCATGGCCCGTCTCGACTACGAAAAGTACCTCGCCCAGGGTGGCGACTGGGGAGCGTCCATTGTGCGATGGCTGGCCGATCACGATGGTGCGCACTGTCTGGGTGCCCACAGCAACATGCCAATGGCCGGTCGCCCCGGAAACGATCCCTGGAAGAATGTCTCCAGAGAGGAACGAAATCGATGGGAGCAGCGAAATGCCGAGTTGCGCCCTCACAAGGCCTACATGAACCTTCAGGGAACGCGGCCTCTTACCCTCGGCTACGGGCTCAACGATTCCCCGGTGGGACTGGCCGCTTGGATTCTCGATAAGTTCTGGGCATGGAGCGATCATCGCGGCGACCTTCAGAACAGTTTCAGCAAGGACGAGTTGGTCGACAACATCATGATCTACTGGATCAGCGGGAGCATGCCCTCCGCCATGCGCATCTACTATGAGACTTTCAACCGGCAGCCCCGTCCCAAGTCGATGAGCCCTTTCCTGAAAAGCGGTCCGCCCGCACCCCTCGGCTTCGCCCTCTTTCCCAAAGAGATCAACGTCCCGCCCCGGGCCTGGGTCCGGAGACAATTCGGCAAGCGCATGGTACACTGGAGCGAGATGCCTCGTGGGGGCCACTTCGCCGCCCTGGAGACTCCGGAACTGCTGGCGAAAGACATCAGGGCCTTCTTCGCGAAGATCCGACCGTAGCTGCGATATCCCGCCGGCGAGCGCTCGACGAGATGTTGCCACCCGGGGAGTAAACCCCAAATCCTGAAGCCCTGATTCTAGTCATCCATAGGATTTTTTCTCGCCATACCCCTCAAAAAAAGGGGACCAGTGAGGAATACATGAAGAAACAACTTACCATCCTGTCAGTCCTCTGCTTCAGCCTCGCGCTCCTGAATTCATGTGGCAAGAAAGAGGATCCATCCACTCAGGATCCGCCCAGTAAAGAAGAGGCTACCAGCGGCAGACCCAAGTTCAGCGCTCCCACGAAAGAGCTTGGTTCCGGGCAAGCCGCTGAAAAATCTGCCCCGGAGAAAGAACCCGCCCCGGTTGAGCCAGAGGCTCCGAAGGATGCAACGAGCAATGAGCCCGATACCCCGGCCCCTGCCGAACCAACCGGAAAGACTGCTCCGCCGGCTGTTGTCGCATTCTACACGACCGAACTCAGGGATAAGGGCATTCTGAAACTCCTCAAGCAACTGGAGAAACGGGAGGACCAGGAAGAAAGGAGAGGCCAGGATCCGTTGGCAATGCTCGACATGTTCCGTGACCTGAAAGACCTGAGCGACAAGTTGAAGACTGTCAAAACGGAAGGACTGCCTGCAGACCTCAAGGAACCGACTGAGCGATTCCGGGACGCAGCCGCCGACATGACCGCCCAGCTGGA
>PBTB01000052.1 GCA_002726945.1 Deltaproteobacteria bacterium
CCAAGGGAGGTACATACCACGCATCGGCATAGCCTATTCTAGTCTCACTCGCATAGCGAGTGGTTTACTCAGGTTAATTAGCCTCCACCAGTTGCAGCGGAGCTTGACAGGTCCGACAGCGCCAGCCCTGAATCCCGCCACGGGGTCTGCGGTGTCGTGGAAATGCGAAGCACTCCTTGCTGCACTTGAGAAACCACTTGGGCTTGGTGAAGTGGTAGGAATGGCAGCGTTTTCCACTGCACCCGATTGCGAGGGCTTTGGCTTTCCAGACACGATCATGCCTGTGCTTCTTGCCCACAAGGGCGTGGGCAATCTCATGCAGCAGCGTGTCCAGCACTTCTTCGTCTGGGACATGACTCACAAAGCCACGGGACAGACTGATCTCCTTCCGTGCGTAGCGGCACAATCCTCCCCTGCGCTTGGCGTTGTCGAATTGGACCCGCCATCCTTTTCGTGCGAGTCCATGCTTCCTGAGCAGCAGTTTCGCCAGTCCTTGTGTTTCTTCAAGGGTCATGCAGTTTCGTTGGTTGAAGTTACTGTATCCTCACGCGGGTTTCAAATCAGTTGGCGGCTTGGGAAAAGATGCTCAGCATCACAGGGTCGCGTCACACCGCCTGTCCCGTGGCTTGCCTGCCCCATGCCCACTGGCTGACAAGAACCTTGACTGTGATCTCTCCCTCTCCTTGAGTCGTTGAGCCAGCCAAGGACTGACCAAGTGCCATTCATGAACATCGTCCTCATAGTGGTGGAACGGTTCCTACAGCACCGAATGCTCGGTAAGTTCCATGACCAGCAGGGTGATGTTGAACTCGACATGTTCCCAGACAAGGCGGCTGAGACGCTGTCCATCCCTCATTTTCTCCGTGCAACTGCCGGAGGGTGTCATACGCTGTGCAAGCCGCCTGATCGAATTCCTCTAGGGTCAGGTGGTCCAACTCGGAACACAGGATCACAGACGCATGAGTTCCTCAAGGATCACTGCTTCGTCCAAAGCAGCCTGTCGCCTTGAGGATGCGGCAGCGGTATCCTGTGAGGTCATCAAGAAGGAAGGTCATTGGTCCACCTCCAGTCCCCAAGGGGTCCAGTTCCAGCAGACCCGGCCCTCGCCGTATTCCACATTACCATCTGCCTTTTGGTAGTCCCAATAATCGTCATCCTCGCCCTTGCACTGAATCTCGGAGCCGTCCTCGCAAAACGGCAGAAAGGTGCGGATAATGATGTCGTTGTTCCCCACTTATCGTGATGGTCCGTTGGTTCGATCTCCCAGAATCCCGCTTCCTCTGAGTCCTCCAACTCGTGCCACCAGTCCTTGAGCGCGGTTTCCAGGCTGGGGAAGTTTTCTCTGCTACCCGGCCCCTGCACCCACGAGTAGTTGCGGCTGACCACCTTGCCGCCGTCATATCGGCATTCACCGGCATCTGAACGGACAGGCTCCCCGTTTTCGTTAAAAAGAGAGTTGACGGCCTCAAGCACTCGATCCCCGAATTCCTTGCGGAGCCGCACATTGATGTGGTTTCTGCTGACGTAGTATCCCATCCGTCCTCCTACACCTTGGCTGGTCTTGAGTGCCCTACCGTGGAGCCATGGCCGGGTTGAGTTGCTATTCGTGGAGGAAGATCCTCCATCGCATACTCCTTCATGCGGAATATCAGCATTCCGAGGGGTGTCCGGACGCTGGGTTGAGTGAGTTCTCTGAGCCAAGATTCCAGTGCTTCCGGATGGAACTGGATCGCCTTGTGGAACGTGAGCCCGTAGCCCACTGTTCTATCGTTGGCCCCTAGGTTTTTAAGCAGTTGTGCCAGCCAGCCCCGGCTGACGTGCTGCTTGGACAGCAGGACATCCTGAGCAACAGAGAGGGAATGTCCCCGCTTTTTAAGACTCGTCCGCAGTTGCGGCTTAGTCTTAACTACGTTAGTAGCTTTTTTATTAGTGTGGCTGTTGGTTTTTCGTGGACTGTGGGCAAGATGAAGCGTAATGGAGCGGAACTGACGCCAGCCTTGGATTCCCTGACGTGGAGGGCGGGTCAGTCGGGTGATGATGTGCAGGGCTTCCAGCCGGTCGAGCAGTTGCTGGACCTTGGAGTGTCCGCAGTTCCAGCGCGTGGCGAGGAACTCGTTGGTTGGGGTGATGGTCTTGGATTTGAGTTCTTGTGAGAAGCGGAACAGATCCCGTGCATACCAGAGCAGCAACGGGTTATCCCTGCATTTCTCATCAAGATCAAAGGACTCGACACAGATGGTCTGGGGTCTGACAAGGACTGGATAAAATTGTCCCTTGCCTTTTTGGAGTGCTTGCATGATCCTGTAATTGTATTGGGTTGCCCCTACTGGGGTGACTGCGGGAGCGGAATGAAAATTCCGTCTCCCACCAAGTACAGGTTGGGGGTGACTGCTATCACCCCCAACCTTCCTTCCTGAGTCTGCTTTATTCTCCTTTCAGTTCGGGTTGTGGCTAATGAGCCCCATTGCGTTCAGCCATCAAGCGTTGCCAACGGTTTCAGCTAGGTCCACGCCAGGTACACACTGCACTATACTTGGTCTTAGTTCGGATGGTCAACCGGAGATCGGCAGGTTTTTTGGAGAAAGACGGAACGCACGGTCAAACTTGCCGGAGGCCTTGTTCCCTGCCTCCGAAGTCCTGTCCGCGCAACACCTCCTTCATGAAGGCGGAGGCCGAATCATGGACACGGGCATCCCTGCTTCCGCGAGGACCGGCCACGTTCAGGACTTGGATGTTGTGTGCCTGCATCCACTCCCTGACCCGTTCTGGCAAGGGGGCTGAGTGCAGGTCAAGCACCAGACAGGGCTTTTTCAGTCGTGTGGCAATCTCAAGGGGCAGCCTGGTCCCTCCGCTTGGAGCGCCAAAGCAGAGGATCAGCGTCCCGTCGCTGTCCCGCACATTCCACTCCGTGCGCTGCTGATAGCGGGCGCTTGGCGTTTCCCTGAGCGGATAATCAAGCGGGATTGGCCCGTTTGCGGCCCTTCGGACACCAGCCCCCAATTGGAATGCGGAGTTCAAGTGCGGCATCCAGTGCTGCGCAATCAACCCCAGTTTGACCTCCGGAAACGATCTTCAGGGGCACAGCCGTCTATTGCAGGGTGTGGAGAGAGGGTTCTGTTTGGGACACGCCCTGCCCATGCTACAACGCCCCTCCGGTTTTTGCACCTGTGCAAAACTCCACGGGCTTCCCCCGCCCTTTTCCCCGTTCCACCTCAGGCAGAGTGCAGGTAGTCGGAAATCAGGGGTACGCCCCACTACCTCCTCTAAAATAATTTATAATATTAGTATCTTGAAAGTAATTTCGGTTGACCTTCAGACGGGGAAGAAAGTACACTGTTGCTAGTGTGAGAGACAACCCAAACGAAGGAGGATCAATGGAAAACGCACCAGTTCAGAACCCCACCAACGGCAGTGGAATCGAGGGCAGTCCTGCCCCGACCCCACCAATTCCCCTCAACCCTGCCTTCACGTTTCAGATAGCGAAGCTGGAGTATGAGGCGAAGCTGCTGGACTATCATGTGAGGATGTCGGATCACCTTGCAAAGAGCGACATGATCCCGGAGCAGTACCGGGGCAAGCCCGCCAACATTGTGGTGGCAACCCAATACGGCCTCACCCTTGGACTCAGCATCTCCCAGAGCTTGCAGAACATCCATGTGATCACGGGCAAGCCCACCCTGAGTTCGGCTGCGGTGATGGGAATTGTGCTGCCCCATGCAGACGAACCCCCGAGCGTGGAGCACGAGCGTGACAGCAACGGACGCTGCACGGCGGTGACGACCACCTACAAGCGCAAGGGCAAGCTCTTTGGCAAGCGCTTCTCACTGGAAGATGCAGAACGGGCGAAGCTGCTGGGAAACACGGGCTGGAGACACTATCCGGAGAACATGCTGGAACTGCGCTCAGGGGTCTTTGCTGCCCGCAAGGCCTTTCCCGACATTCTTTCCGGAATCTACAGCACCGAGGAAATCGAGCAGGAACCCGCCCTGCCTCCGGAAGGGGGAGGGCGGTTCTCCGATGAGACAGGTTCCTTGTCCGACTCCACCAAAGCAGTCGAGCCGATCCCCTCGTTAACGTCAACCCAGACGGATGATGATCCCGGAGAGGTTGAGGAGTATGCCAAAGCGAGGCAGACACTGGAGTTGTCGGATTCGCTGGAGGAACTCCAGAGCACATGGATTGCAGGACAACGCGGCTGGAATGAGGATTTTGACGAGCAGTCCATGAAGATACTGACCGCCATCAAGGACATGCGGAAGCAGTCGCTGCAAAACGCCAGTTCCAAGGAGGATGAGTGAAGCCCGACATCCTCTGCCGCACAACACGCGGAAATCGGCAAGAGTGGGAAAAGCAACGTCAGCGGTTGTTCCACGGAGCTTATCTTGGAGGGAGTGAGGCTGCCGCCGTGCTAGGGCTGGTTCCCAGGCGATCCCCCTCCCAACTGATGGCAGAGAAGCTTGGAAGGCTGGAATCGGAGGATGTCTCAGGAATCACCCGTGTGCAGCTTGGTCTGGAACTGGAAAGCTTTGTGGCAGACGAGGTGTCCAAGGCGCTGGGTCTCAAAGTCCAACGCCGACATGCGATCTTCCAATGCTCTGAGCATCCCTTCATGATGGCCTCCATCGACCGGGAATGCGTTGGACTCAACGCAGGGATGGAGGTCAAGACGGTCAGTTCCCCAGGAATCACCAAACTCTACGGAGAGAGTGGAGGTTCCACGGTTCCACGGGCGGTCAAGGCTCAGTGTGAACACTACATGGAGGTGATGGGCTGGAACTGGATGATTGTTGCGGTGTTGCTGCTCAACCCTCCGGAACTACGTCACTACATCCTTCCGGAGGACAGCAGGTTCCGAGAGCGTCTGATCAGCACCGAGTCGAGATTCATTGACCTGTTCAACAAGGGAGAACTGCCTGAAATGGACGGATTGGAGGGAACCGGCAAAATGCTGCACCAGCTGTATCCGTCTTGCGGCACAGACATGCAAACCCAAGCACCGGAACACCAGACCATGCTGAAGAAAGCCCGCAGCTTTTCTGCAAAGGCCAAGTGTCTGGAGCGGCGCGGCAAGGCTATCGAGAACCGGCTTAAGTTGCAGATCGGGGATTGCGAGGGCATCGAGGGCATTTGCACGTGGAAGACAAGGACCACGGAGTCGGTGGACCTTGCACGATTGCGCAGGGAACTGCCGGAGCTTGCGGAGCAGTTCAAGTCGCGCAGGCAAAGTCGGGTCTTCCGCTGGCTGGAAGCGTCGGCACAGTGATGTTTCACGTGCAACACTTGTTTGACAAAAAAAGCGAATGAAATTATATGTGTTCAATCAAAAGTAAGAAAGTGCGAAGCAGGCGGGGAATCCGTTCCGTGTTGATGTATAAAGGCGAAAGAACCTCCATCGACATCATCATCAATCCTCATTACCGAATCAAGGTGCAGGAGGATGCGAACGGGGAGGTCACCGTGCAATTGGTCACAACCCATCACGGGGTTGAACTGAGTGCGAACCGAGTGAAGGACGAACTGGAAAAGGCGATCTGGGTGCTCAGGGACAACCCTCGGTTTCGTCGGGTGGACTGATCCTTGTCCTCCAGGCGGCTTTCCAAGTGTTCATGGCTGAATGGGTGAAAAATGGCAGGGTGGGTCTGTCGGAGGTCTTACCCTTGCTCCTGATTCCCGATGAAAGGACAGGTTCAGTCGACAGCTTTCAGTGAAGGTCCGACGAGTTCATGCCCTCCTGATTCGAACACTGACATTATAGTCAAAACTATAGGTTCTAGAACACATTCCGACTGAAATAAATACAGTCAATTCATTTATATTAAACAATATTTATCAGATGACGTCTGGATCACAGTGTTCGGTTTTTAACGTCTTTTACTATAATCTGAAATCCTTCATCTTTTCGGTCGTCCAACCCCACGTTCAGAAAGTATAATAGTATAAGCTTGAAAGCGAACTTGAACACAAACCCCAACATGGAGAACGACATGCTGAACGTGCATCCCAACCCGACACGCTGCCTGAAATCGCTGGAGGAACTCGAAGCCTGCGTGCAGGAAGACGAGCGCAAACTGCAACTCATTCCCCTCGCCAGCCTTGAACTGAAGCTGCGCGACGACACCACGCTGAGCGGCTTGACGCTCACCAGGCGGGCCATGCGGCAGCTCTGCTCAAGGACACAGGCACGGGGCGCCTTCAACGTGCTCGACAGGCTTTCCGAAAGAGGACTTGCCGGCGCTGCGCTCAACAACCTGCTCGCCTCGGAGGACGCCCGTTGCGACCTGCAGCGCCGCGTGGCGGTGGTGAACTCGGAGCACAGCGTGATCACGGGCTTTGTTGGAGGAGGCTACCAGCTCTACCCGCACAGCCGCATGCTCAAGGACTTTTCGGGTCTGCTGGATCAGGTGGACTTCCACGAGTCGTTCTGGAACCTCGACACTTTGCACGTCAGGGTTCTGGAGCGGCAGAAGGGCGTCACCCTGCGGCACCTGCCGAACGGAGAGCCGGACCACATCCGCCTGGGACTCGACCTCGGCAACGGCGTGAGCGGCGGACGTGCGCTCAAGAGTTCCGTGTTCACCCTGCGGCTCATTTGCACCAACGGCATGGTTGCCACCCAAACCCTTTCGAGACGCAAGGTGGCGCATCGGGGCTGCAGCGAGCGGTTCCTGAAGCGGGTGGAAGACGTGATCGAGCTGAGCAGGGACGAGTACGAGGTCATCGAGCGCCAGGTCGACGCCCTCGTTGCCCGACCCTTCGATCCGGACTGGCTTTCCCGTCAGGAACTGGAACTGCCCCCCATGAAGATGCCGGTCCCGTCCATGGCAGGAACTCCTGCCGGCAAGCGCAGTTCCGTGCAACTTGAAAGGCTGTCGGAGTGGTACTGTGAACTGCCGCAGCACATCGGCGGACCGGTCACAAGAAACAGGTTCTCCCAGCCCGATGCAAGTTTGTTTGACTTTGTGGAGATGTTCACGGAACACGCGCATCTGTACAACAACGAGGACCGACAGCGCATCGAGCACGAGGCAGGCAGATTGAGTAAGGGATTGGTGTCGGCAATTGCTTCAGAGCATGGCAATCACAGGAAACAAATCTGATGTCTATGAAGTTTGCTCATAGTGCAAACACAGATAGCACTGGAACTAAGACGACAAAACAAAAAGGAAAGGCACTAATGGGTAGTCACCCTCTTAAGTGTTGTTTAGGTACAACAGCGAAGAGGAGTGACCTGACCGTGTATGGCTGCCGTGCCAGGTTAGCTGCCATCGCCGGAGTTTGTTGAATCC
>PBTB01000053.1 GCA_002726945.1 Deltaproteobacteria bacterium
AAGAACTCATAATCACTGGCCTCATTATAATCAAATAATCAAAGGCCTGACCCCATTATTACTGAATGTTCTTTAATTTTTGCTGAACGTGAGGCTATGAGAGTACCTGTAACATGTATATTTCTTCAACAATCTTGCAGTCTCCAATCATTAAACTTTAAAATAAAATCAGGATAATTTAATGTTTGGGGTAATCTGCATTTGAAAGAAAGATCGGCAAGAGCTCTAGTCATTTGAACTAAAGCAGCCCCCGTTGAGAGAGGTTTTGCATCAATGCTCCTGTACCAAAGGTCCATGGAGGGACTTGATCGCAGATATTGACACGATTGATAAGGGATCCAAGCAGGGGGGTGTGGATACATACAGTGTCACCAACCTTGTGAGTGAAACCCTGCCCGGGCTCTTCACGATCCTCGACAGGGGAGAACATGGTACCAAGAAAGAGCATCAGCCCATCTGGATATTGATGATGATTTCCACAGCAGTGTTGAACCAGTTCTATAGGATCCCTGCTTATATACTTCATGGAACTTTTTCCTTCCAGCCGGTAACCCTCCGGTCCGTTGACAGTCAGGCTGATCTCAGCCTGACGGACATCGTCAAGACTGAACTTACCGTCAAACAACCGGATAAAGGGCCCAATTGCACAGGAAGCATTGTTGTCCTTGGCTTTACCTAGTAGTAGTGCGCTGCGTCCTTCGAAATCCCTCAGGTTTACATCGTTGCCCAGAGTGGCTCCTGATACCTTCCCTTTGGAATTAACTGCCAGCACAATTTCTGGTTCCGGGTTGTTCCATTGTGATCCTGGGTGAATTCCTACCTCTGCCTCTGTTCCCACGGCAGACATGGGCTGACTTTTTGTAAAGATTTCGGCATCGGGGCCTATGCCAACTTCCAGATACTGTGACCAGGCACCCTGTTCGAGTAAAACATTTTTGACCTTCATTGCCGAATCGGAACCAGGCTGGATATCTGCAAGATTGTCTCCGATCAATTCAATGACTTTTTTGCGTATTTGTTCTGCTTTGGTCAAGTCCCCGCGGGCCTGTTCCTCAATCACCCTTTCCAGCATGCTCGAGACAAATGTCACTCCGCTGGCTTTGATGGCCTGCAGATCGCAGGGAGCCAAAAACCAGGGTTTTGCTGGATCGTTTTTCTTTGGATTGGTGTTGTTCAAAAGATCTTCAAGATTACCAATGAACTCAAGTCCGGACCATCCTCGAATTGTATCAGCCGGTTCTTCCTGCTCCAGAAGTTGACTGATTGTCGGAGAAGAAGGTGCAAGATCATAGACTTTTTTACCCTCGATCAAGACGGGTGAAGGGCCATCCGGATCACCCGGCACCCAGGCCCGTCCTATCAGACAGGCGGACTCCTGATCTATTGGAAGAGTATCTTCAGATTTTAATCGTATAGGATCAGCCATAATTGGATAGTCGCCCTCTTGAGTGTTGGCGCCTGTCCTCAGCAAAATTCACCCTGTAAAGGGTTGGAATTTTGCGAAAAGACGGCGTTTTCCGGTACGTTTCCCCCGGATTGCAGTTGTTTTCCAGATTTTCAGAGGAACAATCCTCAAGGGGGAGACTACCTAAAACAAATAACAGACAAAAATGAAATATCAATTGAATACCACGAGATATTCGACTCAATATCTTCATCCAGAGGAAAAATAAGAGAATGAGGTCAGACCTTTTATTAGAATGGGGTCAGGCTTTTATAATCAAATAATCAAAGGCCTGACCCCATTATGACTCCCATGATTTTCCCCTTGACACATGCCCGGGTTGGTGTACTTTTAACATTGAAAATTCGGTGATTTCAAAAGAAATTTCAATGAAAAAGAGCGCATGATTTCACGTATTCAAGAGACAGCAGAGCTCCAATCGCGTCTCCAGCATTTCAAAGTAACGGCCTTGCTGGGGCCGAGGCAATCGGGGAAAACGACACTGGCCCGGCAATTTCAGGCGGATCATTATTTTGATTTGGAGAACCCGCAGACCTTGGCGCAATTGCAGAACCCGCAACTGACCCTGGAGCGCTGCCAGGGATTGATTGTCATTGATGAGGTGCAACGCAAGCCGGAGCTGTTTGCATTGATCCGTTATCTGGTGGACACTAACGCCAAGCAGCGTTATTTGATCTTAGGGAGCGCGAGTCGTGATTTAATCCGACAGAGTTCGGAAAGTCTGGCAGGGCGGATCTCGTATTATATCCTTTTGGGGTTTCGTAAAGATGATGTGCGGCTTGATGAGTTGGAACAATTATGGGTGCGAGGCGGGTTGCCTCCTTCCTTTTTAGCAGAAGAGGATGCCGTCAGTATGCAGTGGAGAGAGGATTACATTCAGACTTTTCTGGAAAGAGATATTCCGGGATTGGGAATCCGGATTGCCGTAGAGACCTTGCGGCGTTTTTGGCAAATGGTGAGTCATTATCATGGGAACATCCTCAATTTTTCAGAATTGGGACAATCCTTCGGGATTGCGGATACTACCGTCCGGCATTATGTGGATATTTTGAAGGGCACTTTCATGATTCGGGTTTTGCCACCCTGGCATGCCAATATGGGGAAACGTTTGGTCAAGAGGCCAAAGTTGTATTTTCGGGATTCCGGACTTTTTCATGCACTGCTCTCTGTTGGCAACTCCGATGCCCTCCATACCCATCCCAAATTGGGAAGTTCCTGGGAGGGGTTTGCCCTGGAGTGTGTGTGGCGGAGTGTAGGGAAATCGGAGGAACAGGCATTTTTTTGGGCGACCCATTCGGGGGCAGAAGTGGATTTATTTTGGCAACATGAAGGGAAAAGATGGGCATGTGAATTCAAATACGCCGATGCGCCGACTTTGACAAAGTCCATGATTTCTGCTCTCTCCAGTCTTCAGTTGGAAAAGCTCTGGGTAGTCTATCCGGGCCCAACCGGCTATCCTCTCCACGAGAAGGTGGAGGTGCTCCCCTTGCGGGATATACCTGCCCGTTGGGTATATTAGAAGAGCGGATGAGGTAGGCCTTGGATGGGGTCAGTGGGATGGGGTCAGGCCTTTTATGTGGTGTCAAAAAGCGTAGGTGAGTTGGGTGAAGAACCGGTCGTTCTTGTCGAACTGGCGGGCGATGTCGTTGTCTCCAGAGGCGTAGGCGAGCAGGCCACCACCGACCCTGACGCCGTCGGACCAGTCGTAGTCGAGTCCGAGGCGGCGCGACCCCCCCTTGGTGCCCGTGCGTCCAAATTGGAAGAGCAGGACGTTGAGGTGGAGGGTCTGCTGGAGGAAATCCTGCCGCCAACTGAAAATGGATTGCACGATCTCGCGCTCAATGCTGGCCGTGAGGCTGTTGCTGGGCAGTTCGTCGAACTCGTTGAGGTGCTGGTACAAGGCTTCCGCGCCGAGGGTCACATCGGTGATTCCGGAGTATTCCACGCCAAGGGCCGCGTCGCTGCGGGAATAGTCGCGTTCGTTGCCGAAGCAGTGCAGCCCCCGGAAGCGGGCGAGTTCTCCCTTGACGAGCCAACTCCCGGCGGCGACGTTCATTCCAGCTCCAATGAGCGTGAGGCGTGCGTGCGTGCGGCGGGTCGGGGTGCTTGAGGAAAGCGGGCTGGGGACGGTGTAGTGTGCCTCGTCCTCGAAAACATCCGCATAGTAGAGCACCGCATCCCATCCGGTGAAGACGCCCTTGAGGGCAAGGCCGTACTCCGTGTTGGCCCCACCGTCGGCGGGGATATCCTCGGTCAGGAAAGCAAGCTGGTTTTGGGTTCCGGTGAAGTTTGCGGCATCCGGGTAGTAGTAAAACTCGCTGCCAAAGCGCGATTCCTTGTGGAAGCGAATCTCGTGAAGCGCAGCAAGCTGAAGCTGGAAATTGGAGAGAAAGAAATCGAGACGTGACGCCGTCACGGGCAGTCGGATGTCCTCCAAATCAACAAGTCCGGGCTCTCGGTTGTCACGGGAATTGAGGACATCCACCACCGTGAGCGAGTCCAGCATGCCCCATGCGATGATCTGGCGTCCGAGGGTGACGTCCAGAAACTCCAGCGGCGAGAACTGCACGAACGTTTCCCGGAACTCGGCTTCCCGCATGATGGGCTTGCGGGCCTCCTCGTACTCGTTCCGGAAAGCGCCGGCAAGCGTGTTTCGCTTGCTGGCGGACAACGGATCAGGGGCGGCTTCGTAACTCGCCTTCATGTCGATGAAAACACGCACACCTCCGTACTTGTCGTTCCACTGGAGTTGCACAAAGCTCCGCGCCTTGCGCAAGCCCCGCCAGTCTGGATGCTGAGTGGTGGGTGGTGCCTCTTGAGCGTAGGCGTAAGAGAAGTCGAAACCGACTGAGCCGGAAAGTGCCTTGGGCAGCAGTGAATCCTCGTCTCCGGAAATCCCCCTCGGCTCCTCTTTTCCCAAGGAGGGAGCCGTTTCGGTTTCGTCCTCAAAACCTCCCAGCAACTCCTTGGATTCGTCCCCCTCCGCGTCACTTTCCTCAAAACCTTCCAAAAGATCGTCTTCGGTTTCTCCGGAAGCGTCCTGCGCGAACGCAACCGGAATTGCAGAGAGCAGCAGTGCGACCAGAACCACAAAGGCTCGCGTCACAGTCCCTTTTCCAAGCGGCGTTGCGTGAAGAAGGTGTCGTCAAACTCCTGATCCAGCCGGATGTCGGAGTAGGTGAGGACGGTCTTGTGCAACACCTGCTTGCCGAGCTTGCGGGTCGCAGTGGTGGTCAGCGTGAACCAGACACCTCCGATTTTTTTCAAGTCCTTGAACTCGAAGAACTTGACCTCCTTGCTCTTGTGAACCCAGCTTTTGCCCCGGATCACAACGTGGTTGTCCTGCCGCACCCAGAGCACCGATTTCTTGTAGCCTGTTTCCTCCATCACGTCCTTGGACTTGGGGGTGGAGAGGACAATCCAAACCGGAGCGCCCCCGACTTTGCCCTCCTTGATGAGCTTGAAGGTGAAGTCTCCCAAGTCGCGTCCGGAGATGTCGGAGTAGTTGAAATCGGACCCCATGAAGCTGCCCGCCTTGTCGCGTCCGGAGATGCGCTTGGTTTTCTTGAGCGCGGGCAAATACATCCACTGGTCGTCGTCCTTGCCCTCCTCGTCGTAATCGTAGGTCAGGAATCCGGTGTCGCGCACGTCCGCCGGTTGCTCGAAGAAGATCAGGCTCAAGGCGTCCTCGCCCCGGTCTTTCCGGAACGAGTGCAGCTTTCGAGTGCGTTTCTTGCCGCGCTTGTTGATGAGTTCCATCGTCATGCGGGAAACGACGTTCTCGCCCGTGTCGCGGTCCTCGACGAGTTGCATCACCTCGCGTCCGCTGATCGCCCACGCTGGAGCGGCAAGAAAGAGCGTGAGCAGCAGGG
Source organism: Deltaproteobacteria bacterium (assembly GCA_002726945.1). Classification (GTDB taxonomy): domain Bacteria; phylum SAR324; class SAR324; order SAR324; family NAC60-12; genus UBA8110. Next base: position 5,338 of record PBTB01000053.1, read on the forward strand.
CAGGCCAGATTCGGGCAGTCATGGGATTTTCTGGGATGAGGGTTGGGGGTTCCGATAAAGCAGTGTCATCAACGCCGGAGCGAGCAGCAGGTCTGCGAGCAGGGCAAAGATGATGGTGGTTCCAGTGATGAGTCCAAACGAGAAGAGGTTGCTCATGTCCGAGATGAGGTAGGTGTAGAATCCGCAGGCAAGGACGCCCGTTGTGAAGAGCATCGCCCGTCCGGTGGTGGTGAGCGTGAGCCGCACGGACTCGGCCACATCACCCGTCTGGGCGTGGTAACGCCGGAAGTTGTGCAGGAAGTGGATGGTGTCGTCCACCGCAAGTCCAAGCGCGATGCTGCCAACGAGGATCGACATCGCGTCCAGCGGCAAGTCAAGGAGACGCATCAGCCCCAGCCCCAAGAGGATGGGCAGGAAGTTGGGGATCATGCTCCACAAGCCCAGCTTCCAACCGCCCAGGACAATCATCATCAACACCGTGATCACCGTCGCCGCAATCAGGTAGCTCTCGGCCATGCTCACCATCATCAGGTCAATCGTGCGGGCGAGCAGGGTCAGCAGTCCGGTCAACTGTAGTTCGACTTCACTGCCAAAAATTTCCCGCGCCAAGCTCTCAATTGCCGCCAGCATCGGGACATAGGCGTTGGCGTCAATCCACGGCATCTTCATGGTAACGCGGGCTTGCGTGTAATCCACGTCCGTCATCCGCTCCAGGTCATCGGCTCCGGAATTCTCGAAGAGCAAAAGCTCCTGCGCGATCAAATCCGCGTCTTCCGGAATGACGTAGAACTCCGGACGGTTCTCGTTGAGTGCCTGGTGAATCTGCTTGAGCATGTCGGCGATTGAGGTGGATTTTCCCATTGCCACCGGACCGACTTCCAGCGTTTCGACCTCACGGTTGAAGCGCTCCAGTGCAGCCATCACCTCCGGAGTCTTGACCCCGTTCGCAACTCCCGTGTCCACGACCAACTCTGCGATCACCGCCCCCTTCATCTCGGCGTTGATGGCGTTGCTGGAAATCCGCACCTCGCTGCCTTCCGGAAGCCACTTGACCGGATCGTGTGAGAAGTGCAGATCCAGCGAGGCGGTGAACGCTCCCACTGCCAACAGCGTCGAGACGCCCAGCACCAGCCACGGACGCCGCACCGCGAACTGGCCGATGCCATCCAGCAGGCGCTCGGAGCGAGAGGGTTGCTGCGAGTCAAGTTGTGCCTTGGGCTTGATGGGCAAGCACGATAACAATGCGGGCAGCAGCGTCAGCGTCAGAAAAACCGCCATCAACACTCCAAAGGCGCCGAAACGCCCCAGCCCCGCGATGGGATCCATCGGCGCACCGGAAAAGGAGAGCAGCCCACCCGCCGTGGTCAGGCTGGTGATGAGGATCGCCAGCCCGGAATGCCCCAAGGCGTGGACGATGGCCGCGTGCTGGTCGCCGTTGCGGTTGAAGTGCTGGAAAAAAATCGCGAGCAAGTGAACTGCGTACCCCACGCTGACGGCCAGCAAAAACGAGGGCAGAATTTGCGAGACAATCGTGATCGGCTCCCCAAAGGTGGACATGGCCCCAAAGGTGCCCAACAGCGAGAGGATCACGGTCAACAGCGGTAGCACCACGCCGACCACCCTGCGGAAAACAGCGAAGAGCAGCACGGCAATCAACCCGATCGCCATCGCCGTGAAGCGTGGCATGTTGGCCAGCATCTCCTCCATGATCACACGCTCCATCACAATCGTGCCTCCCTCGTAAATCTGGAAACCCGCACTGCTGAAACGTTTGGAGACCTCGGCAATCACCTGTGCAAACTTGACCTTTTCCTCGAAACTGAGGATGCGCGTGCCTTCCTCTGAAGCAGACTCTGTCACGTCATCCGCTTCTGCTTCGTCCCCTTCCGTCTCATCCGAGTCAAACCCCAGCAGATCGTCCTCTTCGGAAGCCTGCGGGTCGGCCCACGCCACTGGACGGGCGACCAGCGCCATCAGCTTGCCGTCCTCCGAAACCAATTGGTTGCGGTAAAACGGATTCTCCAGCGCCCGCTGGCGGAAGGTCGCCCGTGCCGCTTCGTCTTCCGGAAACGGGTCCATCAAGTCCTCAACGGTCAGTTGATCCTCTGCGCCGCGAATGGAGGTGACGTTCACCAAACTCTGCACCTCGTCCAAGTTTGGCAACTCGGCCTCCAGGGCTTCATGGTAATCCTGGAGTTTTCGCAGGGTCTGTTCCGAAAACATCTCGTCCGGACGGATCATCACGAGCACCACCGAGTCGTTGCCGAACTGCTCCTTGAAGCGATCATACGCCACCAGTGCCGGGTCGTCCTTTTGGAAAAACCCCTCGGTGGAGGTGTCCATCTGGACTGCGGGAATCTGCGAGGCCAGTGCGGCGACCACGGCCAGCGCCCCGAAAATGGCCCGCCACGCACGGCGGATCAGCCAGTGGCCCCACGCCTCAAACGCCCGCTCGGTGCGGACCAGCCAGTTGTTCATTGTGTGTTCCTTTTTGGGGTGGGTTGGTGCTTCACTGGAAAAAAGGTTCGTCCAGCGAGCCGCCGAAGACGATTTCCTCCAGGGGCTTGCGGGTGCGGGGAGCCAGTTCCTTTTCACGCAGGGCATCAGGCAACGGCTCCAGATTGCCTGAATGTCCGAGTGCGATCATGGTGACAGAATCGTGCGTGTCGGGCACCGCAAAAAACTCCGGCTCATGTCGGCAAATAGGTGAAACCGGGTATCATCAGGGTTCTGAGGAGTCCGGCGGTGACTCGCTTGAGATTGTGCGCCCACTCG
>PBTB01000150.1 GCA_002726945.1 Deltaproteobacteria bacterium
AATCCGTGATGTGCGTCATACAAAGCTCCCAAACTGTGCGCCAGCGCGTGCATTCCTCCCAAGCCCTTTTGGAAAGCGGTCGCCCCCATGGCAGAGGCCACCAACATCTGCATCCGTGCCTCCAGGTCATCTCCCCGGGCCGTGGCCCTCGGCAGATACCGTCCTACCAGTCGGCACCCTTCCACCGCGATACCCTCTGCCATCGGGTGATAAAAAGGGGAACACAAGGCCTCCAGATTATGGGACAGGGCGTCCATTCCCGTGGCCGCCGTCAGTTTGGCCGGCAAACCCACGGTCAACTCGGGGTCCAGCACCACCGCCTTGGGCAGCATCAAGGGATGAAAGATGATCTTTTTCACCTGCTGGGCCTCGTCGGTAATCACCGAAGCCCGGCCCACTTCGGAACCGGTGCCCGCCGTGGTGGGAATGGCAATCACCGGAGCGATTCCCTCCGGGTCCGCTTTGGTCCAATTGTCTCCCACGTCCTCAAATTCCCAAATGGGCAACCGCTGGGCGGCCATCAGGGCGACCGCCTTGCCCACATCCAGGCCCGACCCTCCGCCCAAGGCAATCACGCCGTCACAACCGCCCTTGCGATAAACCTCAACACCGGCTTCGACATTCGCTCCGCTCGGATTGAGCTTGATGGCGTCGAACAACACCGCCGGCAGCCCCGCTTCAGCGAGCGACTCCAGCATCGATGCCGTCATCGGCAAAGCCGACACCCCCGGGTCCGTCACCAGCAATGGCTTGCTTATTCCCCGGTCACGGCACAACTGCGGCAAGGCCGCCACAGATCCCGCGCCGGCCTTGATCGCGTTGGGATAATTCCAGTTTCCCGTCAATTCTGCATACTCCATGGATAATCCGATTCACTCACTGGGTTAAGACAGTTTCAAATGGTAGGATTTGGGCTGTGTCAACGCCTCGAACCCCAGGGGCGAAAGCGCGTATCCGGCGCCCGAATGCTTCACCCCCGTCCACGCCAGAGCGGGATCGAGATAATCACAACGGTTGGTGAAAAAAGTACCGGTTTCGATCTGCTCGCCCAGTTCCACGGCTCGCTCGATATCCCTTGTGAAAACAGAAGCGGTAAGACCGAACTCGGAATCGTTCATCAAGCCAACGGCCTCTTCATCCGAGAAGGTCTTCTGAATACCCACCACCGGCCCAAACGTCTCCTCGGTCATCACCCGCATGCTGTGGTCCACACCGGTGAGGATTTGCGGAGCCATGTATGCCCCCGAGGGGTCATGCGCGGGAAACAGTGAACTGTCGATGTGGGCCGTAGCCCCCCTGGCCAAGGCGTCCTCCACCTGTTCACGGGCAAAGGCCGCAGCGGACGGCTTTACCAACGGCCCCAAGGTCGTTTCCGGATCATCAGGTCTTCCCAGCTTGTATTGCCTGGTCAGTTTCACCGCCTTCGCGACAAAGGCGTCGTGAACCTCGGCGTCCACATAAATGCGTTCGATTCCACAGCACGATTGCCCGGAATTGAAGAACGCCCCGTCTACCAGAGTCTCCACCGCGGCGTCCAGATCGGCGTCGGCGCGCACGTAGGCCGGGTCTTTGCCGCCCAGCTCCAGCCCGAGACTGATAAATCTTCCCGCCACGGCCTTTTCCACGGTGGCTCCGCCGGCTACCGAACCAGTGAAACACACGTGCTGAACCTGCTCGGATCGGATCAGCTCCGCGGTATCTTCATGGGAAAGGTGCAAATACTGGAACACTCCCCTCGACAAGCCGGCGGCCTCGAACGCCTCGTAAAAGCGCTCGGCGCACAACGGCGTCTGGGCGGAATGCTTGAGAATAACGGTATTGCCCGCCAACAACGCGGGAACCACCGCATTCACGGCGGTCAGATAGGGATAATTCCACGGAGCGATAACCGCCACCACCCCCTTGGGGTCCCTTTTGATGTAACGGCGAAAGCCCTCCCTGGGCTCCACCTCCACCGGAGCCAGGGCGGTCTCGGCAATACTGATCATATGGCGGGCCCTCTCCTCAAAACCGGCCACCTCGCCGGCCGCATACCGGATCGGTCGTCCCATCATCCAGCTGATTTCTTCCGCAATACTCTCCTTGCGGGCGACAAAAGCGTCCACCATGCGCGAACACACCGCAGCCCTCTCCGGAACAGGGATCTTTTTCCACTCGTGCAACGCCTCCTCCGCGGCAACCAGGGCCTCCAGCCACTGTTGTTTACCCGCCAACTGCCGGGTCGCATATACCGAGCCGTCGACCGGCGAAACCGTCTCCTGTTGTTTTGTTCCGGCCATCACTCCCATCCCTGTTGCCGATTCAAATTATTTCGAAATATCTCTGCATTTCCCAGTCCGATACGTGCTTGCGGTACTGCAGAGCCTCCCAAACGCGGGTTCCGGCGTAATGGTCCACAAAGGCCTCTCCGAAGAGTTCCCGCGCGGCCTCTGAGCCACGCAACGCCTCTGCCGCCTGCTCCAGGGAGGTCGGCAATACCAGCGAGGCGTCGTGCTCCCGGGCATAGGCATTGCCCTGCACCACCTCCACCGGTTCAAGCTGGCGCTCGATGCCCAACAGGCCGGACCCCAGGGCGGCCGCCAGAATGATGTAGGGGTTGGCGTCGGCGGAGCCCAGGCGGAATTCCACCCGCTGCGATTTGGCCGACCCCGGAATGATCCGCAAGGCGGTGGTGCGGTTCTCGCATCCCAACGTGGCGTGGGTCGGAGCCCAGAACCCGGGAACCATGCGGGAGTAGGCATTCACCGTCTGGGCCAGCATCGCGGTCAACTCGGCCATGTAATGTTGCTGTCCGGCCACGAAATGCCGCTGCACCGCACTCATCCGCATCGGTTGATCGGCGTCGAAAAACGCGGAGCCCGAGCCATCGGCATGATCCAGCGAAAGGTGAATATGTCCGGATTGACCGGGATAATCGTTGGACCACTTGGCCATGAAAGTCGCCATCATTTCTTTGCGCTGGGCCCATACCTTGACAAAGGTCTTGAACAACGCCGCCCGATCAGCGGCCTCGGCGGCATCCGTCACGGCAAGGGCCGCCTCAATAACCCCGGGACCGGTCTCGGTATGAATCCCCTCGATCGGAAACCCCATGGTTTCGGCCAAGTCCAGCAACTCGTGATAAAGATCGCTGAAAGTCGAACAACGCAGCACGGAATACCCGAAAAATCCGGGACTTATCGGTTGCAGATTGCGGTACCCCTTCTCCCTGGCGCTGTCCGGAGTCTCATTGAACATGAAAAACTCATACTCAAAGGCGGTGTTGGCTCGAAACCCGAGAGACTCGGTGCGCTCGAGAACCCGCCCCAGCACGTTGCGCGGACACAATCGAGCGGCCTCGGCGGCAAACTCGCACAAAAAGAACAACGTTTCCGGCTCAAAAGGGATGTCCCGGCAGGTCTCCGGCAAAATCCGTATCTGGGCATCGGCATAACCGGTGTGCCACCCGGTGAAGTCGGTGCCGACATTCTCATAAAGCTGATCATTGGAGTCCCACCCCAGCACCACGTCACAAAAGGCGAATCCATGATCCAGGGCGCCGAGAAACTTCTCCCGGCTGAGATATTTTCCCCGCATCACTCCGTCCACATCGATGAAGCCGACTTTGACGTTCTTGATATCCCGCTCAGTGACGATGCGTTTCGCGTCTTCGGTAGTGTTCACATCTCTTGCTTCCATATCTTTGACCCTGTTCGTTGTTACTATGCCGCAGGTTGCTCACTGACTCCCGTCAAATCAATCCCCTTGAGCAGGCAGGCTCCCAGTCACCCCGGCCTGCCGGCCCGTTCCGGAGCTTTGACGAAGAATCAATTCTCTTTCAGTGATAGCTGGACTCGTTAGATTTCAGGAAATGCACGGCGAAGCCCCCCCTTCCGGATCTGATGCAGGAGCCTTCCGCCCTTATTGGTTCGATGAGGCCTTGAAACGTGAAGGTGAACACGAAATCACACCGCTTAACGGACATATTGCTTCTGATGTTTGCATTGTGGGTGGCGGCTACACCGGATTGTGGACAGCACTCATGCTCAAGGAACAGGATCCCGATATCAAAATCACCATCATCGAGAAAGAAATCTGTGGGTATGGAGCTTCTGGAAGCAACGGTGGATGCGTTTTGACGCTTGCGACCAAATACTTTTCCTTGTGCCGGTTCTATGGGCGAAACGAAGCCAGGAGGCTCGTGATGGCATCAGAAGAATCTGTCCAAAAGATCAAGCAGTATACTGAAGAACACCACATCGACTGTGATCTCAGGATCGACGGAGCCCAATACATTGCCACAAATGAGGCGCAAGTCGGCGTCATGGATGAGGTTATCCAGGCTCTGGAGGAAGAAGGGATCAATCCATGGGTGCGGCAACCCCTGGAAAAAGCGGTTGAATTTGCAGGAACCAATGAAATCAGGGAGGCCTTCTTCTCGCCCAATGCCGGAAGTGTTCAACCCGCTTTGTTAGTTCGAGGTCTGGTGCGGGTTGCCCGTGAGAAGGGGATTCAGATTTATGAAAACACACCCATGAATCAAATCCTTCCTGACAGGGCACGCCCCAAGGTAATGACCCCGGATGGCTCGATTGATGCGGGAAAGGTCGTGCTGGCCATCAATGCATGGATGGCTTCGGAGTTCCGGCAATTCTCCCGAAGCATCGTTGTGGTTTCCTCGGACATGGCTATCACCGAGCCCATTCCAGACAGGCTTGAAGAAGTTGGCCTGACTCATGGGGCCACCATCTGTGACTCGCGCACCTTTGTTCATTATTTCCATACCTCCACCGACGGGCGGCTTCTGTTTGGCAAAGGCGGAAACACCTTTGCCTATGGGTCTAAAATGCTGCCGTTGTTTTTTCAAGCCAGCGCGTATTCATCTCAGCTTGAGAGAGCCATCGAACGATTCTTCCCAAGATTCAAATCTGCGAAAATGGAACAGACCTGGACCGGTGGTTCTGATCGGTCCACGACAGGTTTTCCATTTTTTGGGAATCTGGACGAGCACCCCAATATTCACTATGGCTTTGGCTATTCCGGGAACGGGGTCACGCTATCATGGCTGGGTGGCAGGATCCTGTGCTCTCTCTGCCTGGACCGCGACGATGAATGGAGTCGATGCGGTTTTGTCGGTGGGCCCCGAGGATATTTTCCTCCTGAACCCATCCGTTGGATTGGGTCCATGATGGTGCGTAACGCCATTCGACGCAAGGAAGCGGCCGAAGATGCCGGAGTTCGTCCGAATTTTTATGATTCCCTGATGGCTCGTTTTGCAAAATCGGCAGGCAAATCCGACAAGAGGGCCTAGTGTCCCGATCAGCCCCAGAAGACATTCCGGCCATCATGAATTGCTTGATTTTCTGATACCGGATTCATTGCGATGTTGCGCACGATCAGGAACCAGGCGTATTTCCTTTTTCAAATGACAATCATCCTCTCCCCTGCCAAGACCCTCGATTTTGGAGACCAGTGCTTTACAGGAAAACACAGTCTGCCTGATTACCTGCAGGAGTCGGAGGAACTGGTCGCCAAGCTTGTCAAATTGCCCAAGTCGGAGCTCCGAAACCTGATGGGAATCAGTGAAAACCTGGCTGAGCTTAATGCGCAACGCTACAGGAAGTGGTCGATCCCGTTTACGACCGGCAATTCCAAGCAGGCGCTGCTGGCATTCAAGGGGGATGTTTATACCGGGTTTGATTTTGAAAACTGGAAGGCTGCTGATTTCAACTTTGCTCAGAAGGCATTGAGAATACTCAGCGGATTATACGGAATCCTTCGCCCCCTTGATTTAATCCAGCCCTATCGCCTTGAGATGGGCACCCAGCTGGCAACCCGGCGCGGGAAAAACCTTTATGCTTTCTGGGGGGAAACAATCACCTCGGCTCTCAATGAAGTGGTGGCAGAAACCCGTAACGGGTTCCTCGTGAACCTGGCCTCGAATGAATATTTCCATGCGGCAAACCCCGTCGAGCTGGAAGCTGATGTGGTGTCACCCGTTTTCAAGGATCTCAAGAACGGAAAATACAAGATCATTAGTTTTTATGCCAAGAAGGCCAGGGGGCTGATGGCAGATTTCATCATCCGGAATCGACTGAAGAGCCCCGGTGACCTGCATGCTTTTGACCTTGCCGGATATCGTTATGACAAAGCGGGGTCCAGCCCGGAAGCACCCCTATTCCTCAGGGATGCACCTGCCTGATCCGGAGTGATGGAAGAAGGCCGTCACCTTCATTGAAAGGAGCCGGAAACAAAGCCCGAATCGACCACTGGCGGAGAGGGTGGGATTCGAACCCACGGTAGGGTATAAGCCTACGCACGATTTCGAATCGTGTGCCTTAAACCGGACTCAGCCACCTCTCCACTTGGCGGACGGCAACCTAAGGGCGGTCCCGTTGCCATGTAAAGGGGAGATTCCAGCCTTCCTTCCCCCGGTTGGAGGAATTTGCTGTGATTCCCTTGTCTCCTCCTCCCGCTGCACCGAGAGTGAGTTGTGCTCCGGATTCTCCCCCTGCTGCTGCTGCTCCCTGCCGCCCTTCCGGCCCAGCAATCCGCCGGGGGCCAACCGAAACCCTGGCCCTGGGAGTTCAAGGGCAAGCCGGCAGCCCTGAAGATCGTCAATGACGAAACCAACGGGACCCGGGTTGTGACCACCCGGCACTTCCGCATGGTGGTCGAGACCAGGATCGCGCGCCAGGATCTCGCCCGGTTCGCCAGGGTGGTGGAGTCTGTTCCTGAACTTATCAGGGCCCATCCGCTGCCGCTGTGGGCTCCCCGTCAGCAGAAAGATATCGACATCATCCTCTGCAAGGACGAGGCAAGTTTCATCCGGGCGGGAGGCGACGAAGGTGCGGTCGGATGGTGGGATGGCCGCCGGGGCCGTGCCCTGATTCGCGCCGACTATTTCCTCGCCCCTCCCCAACCTGCGAATTCCCGCCTGCAACCACGGCCGAACCAGGACCTTCTTGTGCACGAACTGATCCACATGAGCATGTCGGGAATTCTCTGGCGCCTGCCTCCCTGGTTCTCGGAAGGGGTGGCGGAATACTTTGCGGTGTGTCACCAGGGCGACGGCTGGTATCTCTTCCGGGACCTCGAAAGCCTCATCCGTAACCACCTGCGCCATGCCATCAGCAAAAACAGGGCGGGAGAGAAGTTCCACCTGATTCCCGTTGCCGAGATCCTCAAGCTCGATCATCCGGGTTGGCTCAAGGCCTCGCAGAACCAGTTCGACGGCAATGCCTACCTTCCCTACGCCACCGCTCTCCTGCTGGTCCACTATCACTTCCACGGCGGAGCAGATCGCCGGGCAAGAGCCTCTGTTCACCTTTCCAGCCTGCAGAAACTTTCCACTGCAACCCCTGCCTTTCCCACCGAAGAGGCCAATGTGATCCAGGAACGCCTCGTCAAATACTGGTCCTCACGGGGTCTGCAGCTTGTCTTCGGGGAGCAGTAGACGCTCACCGCTTTTCCAGAACACAACCCGGGATCGGCAAGTAGCTGCCGCGCTCAACATCAACCCCCGGCCGCTTTGACCGTGTTGCTCATGAGGAAGGCAATGGTCATGGGGCCCACCCCGCCGGGCACCGGCGTGATCGCGTGGCACTTGGGAGCCACTTCGTCGTAAGCCACGTCCCCGACCAGGCGGAATCCGCGCTTCTTCGACGAGTCCTCCACCCGGTTGATCCCCACGTCGATCACGACCGCGCCGTCCTTGACGAAATCCGCGG